>JADKJZ010000007.1 GCA_016720805.1 Gemmatimonadota bacterium
GCCCCGATAGTGAGTCGCCAGGGTCGATCCACCATCCGGCTCCGCATTGTGGTCACCGACCCGGTGCCCGGTGTTGCGCTCGCCCTGCAGTCGGGGCGATTCGATCTCGTTGCACCGACATCGGTGACGGCTTCGGCGGTGGCGTTCGAATTGGCGGTGGAGGCGAGCCAGCCAGTCGCGGATGGTCCGGTCGTCTGCTACGGGCCGTTCACCCAGGGGCCACCGACGGAGCGGTTCGTCTACGTCACCGTCGGGACACGGGCGGGTCAGCCCAGCAGTCCCTATGACCGGCGGGCGAAGATCCCTCTTGCCGGCATCACCCCCGCGCTCTATCACCACGCGGTGACGGATCCTGGCAGCGTTCTCGAGGTGCGCGTCGGCGGTCGCGGTCGAGATGGCAGTCCGGTCTGCGCCTCGGTCAGGTTGCCGGCAGATGCCTGGCGGCTCGTTCCTTCCATCCCGGCAAGGTGCGCTAAATGGCTTCCGCGTTTCGCTTCATGCTCTCTGCGCTCGTTGCCGCTGCCTTCTACTGGCTGATCAACCGGTTTCTCTGGCAGGACGAGCGCTCCTCCAGCACATTGATCATGCAGTCGTTGGCCTGGGGTGCGATGATGGCGGCCTTTGCGGTCTGGCAATCGCGTCGGGCGCGAGCCGGCAAGGTCAGCGATTTCCATCCCGCCTTCTATTTTGTTTTCGGACTGTTCATGATTGCCGCAGGTATCGCGTGTTGGTTCGAAGCGTCCCCGCCAAGGTCCCCGAATGACGTGCTGAGTTCGGTCGGTGCGGCAGCCCTTGGCCTCTTCTTCCTGGGCTGCGGGGTGAGTGCGGCTCGCAGCCGCAAGCTCAGTGGAGTGACACAATGAAATCATCCGTTCTAGGTGGCATGGTGACCGTGTTGTTTCTCGGTGCAACCACCAGTGCCAGCGCGCAGCTGACCTATCGCGGGCCGACGGCGGTGTTCCGGGATTCCCAGACTGCCGTACCACTCTTCGCGCTGAAGCCCACGCTTGGCCCCTTCGCACGCGGCACGACCCCGGGCGCACCCACCGCGACGACGGCGCGACTGATCGGCGTCGCTGGCGTTCAGCTCTCGCCGACGCGCTGCCCGATCCGCACCTTCCTTCCCGACAGCACGAAGCAGGATCGGATGCCGATCGCCGAACCGAACCTCGCGACGGTCGAGCGGATGCCGGTCGATCGGAGCAGCTGTCCGATCCGGTAAGCACGCATCAGACCACGACGCCCTACCCCGGAGTGCCTTTTGTCGACCATTCGCCTGACGACCGTCGCTCTCCTCGCCGTCATCGCTCCGATGGCGGCCGTCTCCCTTCAGGCGCAGGCCCCAACTGGACCGGCCGCAGCCAAAGCATTGCTGCGCATCGACGCCGAGGCCGAGAATCTCAGCGCGATCTCGAGCCTCGCAGTGAGCCCCTCCGGCATCCTCGCCGTGTATCTCCGGCAGGACGGTGTCATCCGCCTCTACAGCCCTGCGGGAAAGCCGGTCGCATCGGCGGGGCACGCAGGGGAGGGTCCGGGAGAGTTTCGACAACTCGACGCCATCGGGTGGATCGGCGATACCCTCTGGGCATCGGATGGTCGCCTGCGTCGGTTGACTCGGTACTCCGCCGACGGAAATTTCCTTCGCGCCATTCAGCTCCCTGACCGCATTGAGCAAACGTTACCCGGGGGCACATCCACCCGATATACCGGTGCCCGCCTGCAAGCGGCCTATCCCGACGGCAGTCTATTGCTGCAAGTGATGCTTTTCAGTCCGCCGAAGTCGGAGGCGCCGAAGGACGTCATGGGTGACCCGCGGTTCGCCGTCCGCACCTCGCTTGAGGGCGCGGTCCGCTTCGTCATCGCAACGGACCCTCCGAATCGCTGCATGGTCGCGGGGTCGGAAGTGATCATCAGCATGCCTGGGTCCTCCTGCCCCATGACGCTGCGTGCCACTCCGCCGAATGCCAGCCGCCGGGTGGCGGTGCTGCAGGAGACCTCGCCCAACGGGACGGGTTCGATCAGGGTCGTCGCCGTGAACGACCGCGGTGAACCGCTCTTCGAGCACAAACGGTCCGTCCCTCTGCGCCGGGTGCCGTCCGAGGCGCATGATCGCCAACTCGAAGGGGTGCCAAGCGAGATGCGCGAGCAGATCGAGGCGCGAACTCGGTTCTTCCCGCCCGCCTTCGAAGTACAAGTGGCACCGAGCGGTGCCGCCTGGATCGGCCTCGACGCCGCCTCGGGCAAGCTTCGCGAATGGTTCCGCCTCGACGCCAGCGGCAAGCCGCTCCCCTCTGTCTGGCTCCCAGCCTCGGCGAAGGGGCTCGCCTTCGATCGTCGCGGCGCGTGGGCGATCACCGAGTCAGAGGACGGCTCGCAGAGCATCGTCCTCTACGAGGCGCGACCCTAGTGCTGCAACGGACCGCCGTCACCCTGCTCGTCCTGGGCGTCGCTCCTCTGACCGCCCAGCAGGACTACATGGCCAGGGCGCGGCCGATGCTCGGCTGCTGGAGCATTGCCGTTGGCGCGTACGCGCCGAAGCTGACCGAGCGGGGTCGCGACACCGCGGCGGTGTACCCACCCCGCGTCATGAAGGTCGACACGACCGCGGGCCAGGGGCTCGAGGCGACGGACGGACTCGGCTGGCTGATCGCTGGAGTCACGCCGCCGATTGAGCAGCGCTGGCGAGGCGCCGTGATGCTCGGGCGAGTCGACAGCGTCGAGATCAACTGGTTCCGGACTTCCGGTGTGCTCACCGCCGTGGTCAAGCCGGCCCCGCGACACGGTGCGCGGGCGACTCATCCACATGCCCTTCGGCGGCGATGCGTATCCGTCCGCCCCGATCACGATGATCCGGACGCGGTGTCCTTGACGCAGCCGCCTACTCCGGCGCTTCGACGAACGCCTTGAGGCGCGCCGCGGCCGCATCCCACTGCGCCGAGACCTGATCGAGATACTCGCGCGCGACGCCGAGTCGCTTGAGGTCAAGCGAGTACACGTGCTCCCTCCCCTCCTTGCTGTCGCGGACCAGGCCGACTCGTTCAAGCGACTGCAGGTGCCGGGTGATGCCCTGCCTCGTCATCCCGCTCCCTTCGGTCAGGCGCGTGATCGAGAGGTCGCCCTCGACGGCGAGTCGGCGCACCAGGGTGAGGCGCGTGGTGTCCCCGAGGGCGGCGAAGACGGGGGCCGCGTGGCGGACGGCGCCGCTGCGACTACTCGACATACGCAGCCAGCTTCTTCGACTGCCCGTTCCATCCGCCGGTGTTCATCCGGAACGCCTCCACGCGGCGCGTGGCCGGCAGCTGGTCAAAGCCGGACTCGATGATGGTGATGGCGGTACCGCCCGCGTTCTCCTCGAGGCGGAACTCCACCAACGTCATTGGCTCGGCGGTGTAGTCGACCTTCGGGTCGATGGCGCCCGGGTGCCACCGGTAGGAGAAGTAGCCCTCCGGCTCGACCCGTTCGATCCGCATCTCGATCGTCACGTGCTCCAGCCCCGCCATCCGCAGGCTGCCGTGGACGATCGCCCCGGGCGTGAACGGACCGTCGAGCGAGATGCCGAACCAGGTGCCGAACTCGGTGGCGTCGGAGAGTGCGCGCCACACCCGGGCGCGTGGCGCGGCAACATCCAAGCGCTTCTCGATCCGGTCGGTGGTCTCGGGCTGTTCGGTTGTGCTGCTCATGGGGGAGCTCCAGGCGGGGGCGAAGGAACGATAATAGGCAACGTGAAGGTTGCGCATTATGCGGCAGGCGAAGGGAACACGCAAGGTTTTGGTTGCGCATTGGCACCGGGCCATGGCGCATGGCGCTTCGCTGGGGCCGTGGGCTGATACCTTCCATCGAGTCGCCGACCCCCGCGGCCGTACCCGGACCCGGAGCCCGACATGTTCAAGGGCCTCACGCCGCTAGTCGTCGTCGCCATCCTCCTCGGAGGGGCATTCACCGCCTCCGCCCAGCAGCCTCCCCTCCCGGCATCCGTGGACAGCGGCAAGATGGTGCGGATGTACACGGCGACCACGATGCTCGAGGGGCGACTGCTCGCCCCTACGGCATGGGCGACTCGGCGCTGCACTACTGCCGATTTCCCGGACGGCCATGCCTCGGAATCGAGGACTCGGCCGCCATGCGCACGATTCCGGTCAGCGACCTGCGGCGCCTCGACGTCTCGACCGGATCGCACTGGCGCCGTGGCGGACTGATCGGTGGCGTCATCGGCGCCGCGATGGGCGTCGTGGGGACCGCGTTTGCGGTCAGCATGTGCGACACCGCGGACTGCGCCTCCAACCGCGACACGATCGTGATTCTCGGTGGCATCAGCAGCGGACTGACCTTCGGCGCGCTCGGCGCACTCTGGGGATCGGCCTTTCCACGATGGGACTCTCGGTGATGACGCAGTGACCACCACGCCCCAAACGCTCCCCCGGGTGATCGGCTTCATTTGCTTCGCGATCATGGTGTGGGTCGCAGGACCGGTGGTGATCGGGTCCCGCCCGTTCGACTGGTCGCGCGCCGCCGAGGGGATGCTCACCGGCGCGTTCTTCGCGATCGCGATGACGGCGACGAAGCATTCCCGACTGCCCGTCGAGAAGCGCCTGGCACCGCCTCACGCGATCGGGCTCGGTGGGTTGAGTCTGGCACTCCTCGGCATGATGGTCATCGAGGGCGCGGCTCGGCGAACGAAGCTCGATGCCATCATGGTGGTCGGTACGCTGCTCCTCGCGCTTCCCGGGGCCTATCTGATCGTGGCTGGGATCCGGCAGCGGCGATCCACCGACGCCCAGGGCGGTGCCTGACGGTTGGTCCACTGGCAGAACACGACTTCGGAGTACCCATGACCGCACCACGCGTCCCCACGTTCGCAACCATCGCCCTATGCTGTTCGCCGCCCCGAGCGGCGCGCAGGCTTTCACCGCCCCTTCGTTCGCGCGACCGACATGGACGTCGGCGCAATCGTTCACCACCGTCACGGGCGTTCGAGAGCTCTCCAGCGGCTCGGTGCTCGTGGCCGACTTCTCCGAGCCGATGGTCCATCTGCTGGCCCCGGGTGGCCAGAGTGCCAAACAGATTGGCCGAAAGGGATCCGGGCCGCGCGAGTACCTCACGCCCCTGCGGCTGATCGTGCTCCCGAACGACTCGACCCTGCTGATCGACCGTGACGCAGATCGTTACCTGATCATCGCGCCAAACGGGGACATCGTCGCCACGACCCCTTTCCCCGAGCAGATGCGTCTCGCCGGCCAGTACATCCGCGGGGCCGACCAGGGCGGGCGCCTCTACTTCCAGATGCGTTACATCGCCTCAGCGCCGACCGCCCCAACGACGACGGCCATTCTGCGCTGGGATCGCCGGAGCGTCCGATTCGACAGCCTCGGCTTCGTGAAGATGCCTTCCGCCACCCCGATCGGCGGCAAGCTCGCGAACGGCGCCAGCTACCAAGGGATGCGGATCATGCCGTACACGCCCGCGGATGCGTGGACCGTGGCCCCCGACGGCCGGATCGCGATGATTCGCGTTGCGCCCTACCGTGTCGATTGGCTCGCGACCGGCCGCCCGCCGGTGGTTGGCGGGGCCATCCTCTATACCCCGGTCCCGGTGACCGATGCGGACCGGAAGGCGAACGAGCCGAAGGGACCTCCCTTCACGCTGGTGTACGCCGAGGTCAAGCCACCCTTCAGCAACGACGCGGTCGTGCTGGATGACCGAGCGCGTCTCTGGATCGGCCGCTCGTTCACCCGAGGCGCCAAGGCAAGAGACTGGGATGTTGTCGATAGCCAGGGGAAGTTGCTCAAGACGATCAACCTCGCCGCCGACAAGTGGATCATGGCCGTCACCGCACGCTTCGTCTACGTGCTCTGGCGGGACCAGGACGACGTGGAGTGGCTGCAGGCCTACGCACGGTAACGGGCTAGCGCCGCACCGAGCGATCGCTGAGCAGCTTGCTTGCCGCCTGCCTCGCCGCCGGGGTACTGTTTCCCATGCCCATCATCCGCTCCGCCGCGCTTGCCGTCCTCACGGTGCTCATCGCCGTGCCCCTTTCAGCCCAGATCCGCCCGACCGTAACCGGGCTGGTGACCGAGTACCGCGCCAACCCCCTCGGCACTGACGTCCTACGGCCGCGTCTCAGCTGGCGGATCGAGTCCCCGCGCCGCAACACGATGCAGGCGGCCTATCAGATCCAGGTCGCCGCGTCGCAGGCGGCGCTGACCGCCGGCAAATCGCTGCTCTGGGACTCCGGCCGCATTGCTACCGACGCCTCCATCTTCCAGCCGTACAGCGGCCCTGCGCTGACCTCGTCGACGCGCTACTTCTGGCGAGTCCGCATCTGGGACGACGCCAACATTCCGTCGGCATGGAGCACCCCCGCCTTCTGGGAGACCGGGCTGCTCAAGGCCACCGACTGGTCGGCCCAGTGGATCGGCCCCGCCGCCGAGATGCACGACTCGGCCGGCGCCCCTGCCCCGCTGCTTCGCAACCGCTTCACGGTGAAGGGCACGGTTCGCTCGGCGCGCGTCTACGTCACCGCCCGCGGCCTCTACGAATTGCGGCTGAACGGCCAGCGCGTCGGCGAGGACTTCTTCACGCCGGGCTGGACCTCGCTCAACCGTCGCCTGCAGTACCAGACCTACGACGTCACCGCCGCGCTCGCCCAAGGCGAGAACGCCATCGGTGCGATGCTCGGCGACGGCTGGTATCGCGGCTACCTCGGCTTCTCCGGTCGCCGCCACGCCTATGGCACCACGGTGGCGCTGCTCGCCCAGCTCGAGATCCGCTACGCCGACGGCCGAGTGCAGCGCGTCACCACCGACAGCACGTGGCAGACCTCGACGGGGGCGATCACCTTCGCCGACATCTATCGCGGCGAGAGCTACGACGCGCGGCTCGAGCAGGCGGGCTGGGATCGCGCGGGGTTCGCAGGCAAGGGCTGGCTGCCTGTCGCGATGGCCGCGCCGACGAACGCCGTCCTCGTCGCCCCGACCACCGAGCCGGTCCGCCGGACACAGGAGATCAAGGCCGTCACGATCCTCCGCTCCCCGTCGGGAAAGGTGATCTACGACCTCGGCCAGAACATGACGGGCTGGGTGCGGCTCCGCGTGCGCGGCGCGGCCGGCACCACGATCACCCTCTCCCATGGCGAGGTCCTCACCCCCAAGGGTGAGCTCTATACCGACAACCTCCGCGACGGCTTCCAGAAGGACCGCTACACCCTCAAGGGCGGCGGCGACGAAACCTGGGAGCCGCACTTCACCTACCACGGCTTCCGCTATGTGCAGGTCGAGGGGATGTCGGGTGAGCCGGCGATCGGTGCGATCACCGGCGTCGTCGTCCACACCAACCTGGCGGAGACCGGGACGTTCGTGACGTCGGACACGCTGCTGAACAAGCTGCAGCGGAACATCGTCTGGGGGCAGCGCGGCAACTTCCTCGACGTGCCGACCGACTGTCCGCAGCGCGATGAGCGGCTCGGGTGGACCGGGGATGCGCAAGTCTTTGCGCGAACCGCGAGCTTCAACATGAATGTCGCCGGCTTCTTCGCGAAGTGGCTCGGCGACCTCGCCCTCGATCAGCATCCCGGTGGCGCCGTCCCCTGGGTCATCCCGAATCCGCTGGGCGGCGACAGCACCCGCTTTGCCTCCGCTGCCGGCTGGGGCGACGCGTCGACGGTCGTGCCCTGGACGATGTACCTGATGTACGGTGATCGCGGGGGCCTCGAGCGACAGTTCGCCAGCATGACTGCGTGGGTCGACTACGAGACCCGCCGTGCCGGCCCAGCGCTCATCTGGAAGCAGGATTCCCACTTCGGCGATTGGCTCGCCTGGCACAGCGACGACGCTGGCTACCCCGGCGCAACCACCGGCACCGACTTCATCGCGACGATCTACCTGGCCCACTCGGCCGACATTGTCTCGCGCGCCGCCACCGTTCTCGGCCGCACCGCTGACGCCGCCAAGTACCGCGATCTCTTCAACCGGGTGCGGGTGGCGTTCCGGAAGGAGTTCGTGACGACCAACGGACGCGTCGCCGAGAACACCCAGACGGCGTATGCCCTTGCGCTCAACTATGGGTTGCTCGATGCCAGCGAGATGCCGCAAGCAGTGCAACGTCTGGTCGATGACATCGGCAAGCATGATGGTCACCTCTCGACCGGCTTCCTCGGCACGCCGGAGCTGACGCATGCCCTGTCACGCAACGGGCGCACCGACGTGGCCTTCGCCCTGCTCAATCAGCGCGGCTATCCGGGATGGCTGTACCCGATCGGGCGGGGTGCCACGACAATGTGGGAGCGGTGGGACGGCATCCGCCCCGACGGGACGTTCCAGGAGCAGAGCATGAACTCCTTCAACCACTACGCCTTCGGCGCGATCGGCGACTGGATGTACCGCACCATCGGCGGGCTCGATGTCGACGACGCTGCACCGGGCTACAAGCATGCGATCATCGCCCCGGTGGTCGGCGGCGGGATCACCAGCGCGAAGACCGAGTTGCAGACGTCGTACGGCCTGCTTGGCTCCGACTGGCAGTACGTGAACGCAGTGGCCGACCTCGGGGATGTGGCGCACGCGATTCAGCTGGCTCTCGCGCCGGTCTTTCTCCTGACCGGAATCGCCGGCATCCTGAATGTGATGACGGGGCGTCTGGCACGGATCATTGATCGTGGGCGATACCTGACGGAGCGGGAGCTGCCGCCGGCGATGGTCGCATCTGCCAGCTACCATGTCGAGCTGGCGAGTCTCGAATTCCGGCGCCACCTGGCGAGCTCCGCGATCGCCGTCAGCACCCTCTCGGCGCTGCTGGTTTGCACGGTGATCGCGGCGCTCTTCGTCCAGGTGCTGCTGCAGATCGAGTTGCGCTGGGTGGTGGGCGCGCTGTTCACCGGCTCGACGATGGCGCTCGTCGTGGGGCTGGTGTACTTCCTGCGCGAGGTGCACCTGGCCACCAAGACGGTGCGCATTCAAGCTGCTCCCCCGAGCGCGTGATGCCACTCACGACCCGAGCCACCTTCCGCATCAACCTGATCCTTGCGATCCTCGGCGGGGTCGTCGGCGCCATCGCCGCGATCCCGCTGACCTGGGTGGGCAAGGTGGTGTCCGGCGCCCCGCCGGCGGATCTCGCCAACTATCTCTGGAACATGCGGGTCTTCGGAATCATGGGGGCACTGTTCGGACCGATGCTCGCCTGGTCGTCGCTCCGCAACGTGCCGCTCTGGCGTGCCGCGCTTGAACCCACCATTGGGGCCCTCGTCGGGGCGGCCCTTGGCATGCTGACGGGTTCGGACTCCCTCTTTGTCATGGGAGCGGCGTTTGGTCTGGCGCTTCCAGTCTGGCGGCTGAATCGGGTCTATCGCGCACACGGCCAGCTCCCGGCGTCCGCCGATCCGACGAATGGGAGACTTGAGTCGTGACGAACGGGCGCGACGTGCACCGAACTTGTCACTGGTAATCCCGTGCACGACGTGCTGACCACCTGGGGATGGGACGCAGGTTGGGAGGTGCTGCTGGCTGCCCACCAACTGGGGCTGCACCATCAGGCAGCCCGCGTCACCGCACAGGAGCGCGACCGGTGGTCGATTCAGCTGGCCGACGGTCCCGTGGAGGCCAGGCTGGTCGGGACCCACGACGGTCCCCTGCCCGTGACCGGCGACTGGGTGGTCGTCGAACCAGGTCCGCTGCCCACCGATCCGTGGACCCTGCGTGACGTGTTGTCCCGTCGCACCGCCATCTCTCGTGGGAGTGCCGGCGAGGGGGGCGGCGAGCAGCTACTCGCGGCCAACGTCGACGTCATCTGGATCGTGCAGCCGCTCGATGTGCCGATCAATCCGCGCAGCATCGAACGCTATCTCGCCGTGGCGTGGGAGAGTGGTGCGGTGCCGGTGGTCGTGTTGACGAAGGCCGACCTCGTCACCGACCTGGCGCTCGCGCGGGCCGAGGTCGCTACCGTGGCGCTCGGCGTTGACGTGCACGTCGTGCGCGTCGACGATGACGCGAGTCTCGCCGCGTTGCGGGCGACGCTTCGCCCCGGACGCACCGTGGCGCTCCTGGGGCCGTCCGGTGCTGGCAAGTCGACGCTCGTCAATACGCTCGCCGGCGCGCATCAACTGGAGACCGGCGAGGTGCGGGCGTTCGATCGGAAGGGTCGGCACACCACGACCCGCCGCGAGCTCTACCAGATCGCCGGTGGCGCCCTGCTGATGGATACGCCGGGACTGCGCGAACTGCGGATCTGGACGCTCGACGAAGGACTCGCCGGGGCATTTCCGGAGATCGACGAGCTCGCGGCGACATGCCGTTTCCGGGATTGCCGTCATGACGCCGAGCCCGGGTGTGCCGTGGTGGCTGCAGTGGAGGCGGGGCAGCTGGCCGCGGACCGACTCGCGAGCTATCGCAAGCTGCAGGCGGAGGCGGCGTGGATCGACCGCAAGCACGACGCTCGTGCGCGGGCGGCTGCGGTGTCGCAACACAAGACGGCGCTGAAGACGATGAAGCACCACCCCAAGTACCGGCCTGAGGATCGCTGAGCCATCGACCGAGGCTAGGGTGTCGGCAACCTCAGTCGAAACACCCGCAGCACCGTATACCCTTCCTCATCCTCCACGCGCATCAGTACCGCATTGGTGCCGAACGCCTCGATCCGATCACGCCCGGTGCCAGTGAGGCGGCCTGCGATGGTGCCGTCCTGTCGGAGCGCCGTCCATCCCCAGGTCGAGTCGGCGTACTCGTAGCCGCCATCCTTGAACCAGGCGAGGCCGTCGGCGCCGATCAGGACCCGATCGAACGTCGGCAGCGAATCGGCCGGTGCCGTTCCGCGGAGGTTGTTGAACACCCGCGCGGTGTCCCACTTGATGACCCCGACGTTGGTGCGGGTGCGCAGCCAGGTGATGTACCGCTCGACGTCGAGGTTCACGCTCTCCGGATCGGTCGCGCGCCGTGTGCTCGGCATGCGGATCCGCTGCATGAGTGCCCCGCTCCCTGCACGGAGTCGCATGGAGCCGTTGCGGATATCCACCAGCAGGATGCGCCCGCCCCACCCGGCCAACGCGCCGGCCGTGCCGTAGCGCTGGCTGACCATCCCGTTCAGGTACTTCGTGAGGGCAAAGCCCGGCAGCGAATCGAACGGCGTCGGTGTGGCCGTGGGCATCACGATGCGGCCGACAAACCACGGCACCAGATTGGAGCTGCTCTTCGGATCGCGGAAGCCGATTCCCTCGTTGGAACCGACCAGCAGTGTGTCCTTCCCGACGAGACCAAGCGGGGAGAAAGCGATCTTTCCGAATTGAGCGGTGATGTTGACGGTGCGGATGACGCCGACGCCGGGCACGATCACAGAGACGCGAGCGTTCTCGATGTCGTTCAGCAGCAGCGTATCACCAGCGCCACGAATCATCCGTCCGCCCTGGAACTCCCCCGGCCCTGCCCCGCGCTGCCCGATCCGCTCGGCGACCTTGCCGTCGGCACCGATGACGAAGACCGAGCCGTCGCTGAAGAACGCCATCCGGTTGTCGCTCAGCAGGAGCGGCCGCCAGAGCTTGCCGAGCTCGAGGTCGGTGGTCCGCTCGTCAACGACGGTGATGGGCAGGGTATCGAGCGTGAAGCGTGGCGCGCGGTCGCGTGCATCGAGCGCGTGCTCGACGATGCGAATGCCGGCGCTGTCGTGGACGGTCGGGGCTGCGACGTCGGGAGGGGCTGACGGTTGTTCGGGATGTTTGCTGGCGTTGCACGCGCCGAGCAGTAGAAGCACGGTCGCGAGCGCGTGGCGATGAGCGGATGGGTGCGGAATGGACTGCCTCCTGTGGGGGCCGCAAGCTAGTTCTGAACGGTGCCTCCCCAAAGGATGCGCGACACGCCGGGGTGGACATTCTCCGGATTCGGCAGTCATTTCGAAGCACACACGACCATTGCCGCCATCGGCTCGCTCCCCTTCCCCCCTGGGTCACGCCATGCGCCGTCCGGTTCTGCTGCTGCTCCTCATCTCCATCCTCGCAGGCAGTGCAACTGCGCAGTCCCCGCGCATCATCGATAATCCCCGCCCCACCTGGAAGCCGGGGGAAGCGCTGGCCCTCTCCGCGGCACCGACGCTGGTGATCGGCGCGGACGGGGGGCCCGACTACGAACTCTCGCGCGTTCGCGGGGCGGCCCGGCTGGGGGACGGCCGCATCGTGGTGGCCGATGGTGGCAGCCTCGCGCTGCGCTTCTACGATGCTGCAGGTCGCTATGTGAAATCGGCTGGGGGCAAAGGAGGTGGGCCTGGTGAGTTTGAACAGCTGGAGTCGTTCTGGCGCGTACGGGGCGATACCCTCGTGGCAGGGAGCTTGATGAGGGGGGACCTTTCCTACTTCACCGGAGACGGCAAGTACCTGCACCGGCTTCCGAGCACACCGCCCCCGGGGCCGCCAGGCGAAGCATCGTCCACCGGTATGCCGTTCACGCTCGTACCACTCGATGGAGGCGGCCTGCGGGTCAGCGCAATGATGCGGATGGGGCGGCACACCGCAGGGAATCCTCGCTCGGTCGATTCCTTTCCGGTGGCCGTTGTGGACCGGAGGCAGGTTGAGACGCGCCGCATCGGCGCCCTGCCGATGATGGAGGTAGCCCTGCACGAGGGGGAGTATGGCTCGCCATGGTTCGGCGCCAAGGCCGCGTATGCCGTCGATGCGACGCGCTTCTATGTCGGCCTTGGCACGGCGTACTCGATCAGCGTGTACACGCGGGATGGAACGCTTTCCCACACGATCCGACGGGCATGGAGTCCGCGCAGGGTGACCAAGGCGGACATCGACGCCTACATGACTGAATGGGGAAAGCGTTGGATCAAGTCGAAGGGCGCGCAGGCCGAGAAGGAGCGCGCAGAGCTGCGCAACGATCGCTATGCCACCACAGTCCCCGCCTTCTCGCAGTTCATTGCCGATGGGACGGGAAGGCTCTGGGTCCGCGAGGCGCACCTTGCCGATGCCCCCGGCGCCGGACAACTCAACACTACCCCACTCGTTCCGAGCACCTGGAGCGTCTTCGACCCGGCCGGCCGATGGCTCGGCGATGTCACCATGCCCGCGCGTTTCCTCCCGCGCGACATCGGCACCGATTATGTGCTGGGCGTCGCGCTCGACGACGACAACGTCGAGACCGTCGTGATGTACCGGCTCGCGCCCCGCGCTGGCCGGTAGCGAGGCCTCCCACCCCCATCCCCCCTAGGTTGGCCTCGTTGCCACCTGAAACTTGCGCGGCACGCCCCCGTACTTTACACTACAAAGTGCTTTGCCGCCTCCCAGGAGTCGCCCGTGCCTCGTTGCCACCACAGCCCGTCGGTCACCGCATGACAGCCCCGGAGCCCGAACCGACCCCGCTGCACGACCGGGCCCTCCAGGACCTGTCGTTCATCCGGCGCACCATGGAGGGGGCGGCCTCCTTCACGGATGTCCCCGGCAAAGGGATCGTGGCGCTGGGGCTGATCGCCATCGCGGCGGCCGGTATCGCCTCCCGACAGGCCACCCCCGACGGATGGCTCATGGTCTGGCTGGTGACGGGCATCGTCGGTGGGCTCGTCGGCAGCGGGACCATGTATCACAAGATGCGCCAGCGGATCGGCACCGGCGGCGCCTTCTCGCTCAGCGCCCCGGCCCGGAAGTTCTTCCTCGGTTACTGGCCCGCACTCCTCGCCGGCGCCGTCCTGACCATCGCCCTGATCGATCCGGGCACACCGGGCGTCGAGGCCCACGTGGTCGATCGCCTCCTGCCGGGGGTCTGGCTCCTCCTCTACGGCGTCGGTGTGACCACGGCAGGCGCCCATTCGGTGCGCGCCGTCCCGCTGATGGGAATCGGCTTCATCCTCCTCGGCGCGACGGCGCTGTTCTGCCCGGCCCTCGACGGCGACCTGATGCTCGCTCTCGGCTTCGGCGCGCTCCACATCGGCTTCGGCGTCCATATCGCTCGGCGGCACGGTGGCTAAGCCCCGCGGCAGCGCCGCTCGGGCGCACAAGCCATCTGCCACCGAGGCACCGGCCTCGAAGGCACCGGGCCCGAACCTGCAGGCCATTGATGGGGATGTCTCGATGCCGATGTCGCTCGATCGGATCATCCACGAACGGATGCGCCTCGCGATGGTGAGTGCGCTGGCCGTGCACGACACGCTCTCGTTCAACGAGCTGAAGTCGCTGCTCGACACCACAGACGGCAACGTCTCGGTGCACGCTCGGAAACTCGAGGACGCCGGCTACATCACCTGCACCAAGAGCTTCGACGGGCGCGTCCCACGAACCGAGTTTCGACTCGCCCCGGCCGGCCGACACGCGCTCGAGGAATACCTCGGCCACATGGAAGCGCTGATCCGTCGCGTGGGAGGCGCCTGATGCCCGCCGGGATTCCCTCGCATCTCGCGATCATCATGGACGGCAACGGCCGCTGGGCCACCTCGCGCGGGCGTCCGCGCTGGATGGGGCACGCCCGTGGCGCACGCACCGCCGCCGAGATCGTGGCGCACTGCGCCAAGCTCGGCGTCAGCGACCTCTCGCTCTACGCCTTCTCGAGCGACAACTGGAAGCGCCCGCGCGAGGAAGTCGGCTTCCTCTTCGACCTCTTCGCGTCGCACCTCGAGAACAAGCTGGCCTCGCTGGTCACTCATGGCATCCGACTCTCGATCTTCGGCCGACGCGATCGCCTGCCGACCAAGCTCGTGATCGCGATCGAGCAAGCCGAGCGCCGCACCGCCCATGGAACACGGATGCACCTCCATGTGGCGATCGACTATTCCAGTCGCGCCGCACTGGAGGACGCGTTGCCACGGGCTGACCATGCCTCGCGCACCGCCCTGCTGCCGTCGGTCGACCTGCTGGTGCGAACCGGCGGGGAACGGCGTCTCTCCGACTTCCTGCTGTGGGAAAGCGCCTACGCCGAGCTTGCCTTCCTCGACGTCTGCTTCCCCGACTTGAGCACCGACGACCTCGACGCGGCCTTCGCCGACTTCGCCCGACGCGATCGGCGCTTCGGCGCCGTTCCGTCCATTGCATCCCCCCTGGAGCCCGTCACATGACCGTCGTGCAGATTACCCAGTACGCCGAAGAACCGGAGGCGCTCGAGGCGCTGTATCGCCGTGACCCGGCGCTCTTCAACCGTTCGTTCGCCGAGGCCTTCCGGGCGGCGCCGCAGTCGCCAGTCCTCCGTGTCTGGCAGGCCCGGCTCAACTATCGGGAGGCGTCGGATCAGGCGGCGACGCGGCGCGGCGTGATAATGGTCATCCTGCTGGCGCTGATCTCCGGCGCGGCGGTCCGCCTGCCGGCGCTGGCCCTCACGGTGGATTGGTACTATCCCCGCTTCGCGCCGATGATCGTCATCCTCGGACTCTGCACCTACTTCTGGATCGCGAACCCCGACCGCCGACGAATCATCCTGGGACTCGGTGTCGCCCTTAACACCGGCATCTACGTCTCGCTGTTGCCCGGCTTCAAGGATTCCGTGGTGATGGCGCTGATTCACCTCCCGATCCTCTTCTGGGGCGTCCTCGGCCTGGCGTTCACCGGCTCGGCGTGGCGTGACACCGATGCCCGCATCCGCTTCATCCGCTACAACGGCGAGATGGTGATCCTGGTGGCGCTCGTGGGCCTCGGCGGCATGGTCTTCAGCGGCCTGACGGTGGCGCTGTTCGAGATGGTGATGAAGGACAGCGCGGAACAGTACTTCGAGAACATCGGCATCTTCGGGGTGGCCGCGGTTCCCGTGGTGGCGACCTACCTCTATGACGTCGTCTTCCATCGACGCACCGGGATTCCGGCCGTACTGGCCCGTGTCTTCGCGCCGCTCTTCCTAGTCATGTCGACCATCTACCTCGGCGTCGCCTTCCTCGGCGGGCAGAACCCGTTCCTCGACCGCGGCTTCCTGATCACCTGCAACGGCCTGCTGCTGGTGGTCCTGGCGATCACCGTCTTCTCCATCGTCGAACGCGACGCCGATTCGCCCACCGGCCTCGTCGACACGATCAACGTGGCGCTCGCCGGCGTCACGCTGGTGATCAATGCCATCGCCCTGTCGGCGATCGTCTTCCGTCTGGCCTCCTACGGCTTCACGCCGAATCGCGTCGCGGTGCTCGGCGTCAACCTGGTGATCATGGTCCACCTTGCCCGAATCTGTTGGTCGTACCTTGCGGTGGTGCGCGGCCGCGCCCGCTTCGCGACGATGCGTCCCGTCGTGGCGGGATACCTGCCGGTATACGCCGGATGGGCGGCCCTGGTCGTCTTCCTGCTGCCGGTGATCTTCCGCTTCGCCTAGCGCCCGCTGACTGGCCCGCCCCGACCGTGGGCGGCATATTCCGCTCGGACGCCTCCCCTCACGCCCGAGCCACCCAATGAGCGATTCCCTCTCGCGCCGAGACGCCCTCAAGGCACTCGGCGCGGCCGCGACCGCCGGACTGCTGCCGACGACCACCCAGGCCGCGGAGCCCGACGCGTCGCCGATCACGCCAACGCCGCCCATCGAGCAGGTAGCGCGTGCCAGCGGCGAGATCGTGACTCTCCAGAACACCAGCGAGGTCTTCACGCCGGCGCGGGGCGAGTCGTTCATGCGATTCTCGTTCGACTTCCCCGAGCCGTCGGTGGTCTTCGGGCCGCATCGTTTCGGCTTCGTCCTCTTCACCAACGAGAACACGTACTCCCTCGATCAGTCGCGGATGCGCGCCGAGGGGAACGACGACGCGATGCGGCTGAGCTGCGACTCGTTCGTCTGGGCCGGCGGGCAGGAGAAGGTGACGGGGAAGTTCGAGGCGACCTTCCGGCGCACCGCGCAGGCGATCGAGTGGGACATCGTGGTCACCATGCCGCACCCGGTGAAGACTGTCACCACCGTGATCCGCGACATCCCGAAGGGCCCGGTCTCATTTGGCGGCGGCGGCTTCGTCAATCCGCGCGACGGCGACCTGCTGGGTGGCTACACCTTTGGCGCGGGCGACCTCCACGGCGCCTTCTCGCCGATCGGGATGACGACGCCGATCGCAGTCCTGCAGGCGGCCGACGCCGAGTTTATCGCCCTCTCCACCCTCGACGATCGCGTCCGCCCGAAGCGCTTCTACTTCCAGCAGGGGGAGAAGGGGTTCCGGGTCGAGGCGATCTACGAGCACGACGCCTGGCGGAACGACACCACGGTGCGCGTCCCAACGTGGCGGCTGCTGCGCGCCACGACCTTCGAGGGGGCGATGGCGCCGCACATGGCGCACATCGAGCGCGCCTACGCGCTGCCGACCTACGAGACCCGCCCCGACGCCCCGGCGTGGATGCGCAACGTCGCGCTGGTCACGACGTTCCACGGGCAGCACTATACCGGCTACATCTTCAACGACTACGCCAAGCAGCTCGAGATCCTCCGCTGGATGGCGACGCAGATCGCGCCCGAGCGGGTGCTCGTCTTCCTCGCGTCGTGGGATGGCCGCTACTACTGGGATTACCCCAACTACACGGTGCCCGAGCGGATGGGGGGCGAGGCGGGATTCCGGCGGCTGATCAGCGAAGGCCAGAAGATGGGCTTCAAGATGATGCCGATGTTCGGCGCCAACTCGGCGAACCGGCAGCAGCCGTCCTGGGAGAAGATCAAGGGCGGCGCGACGTACAAGCTCGACGGCGACCTCTACAACCTGAACTGGGTCGACTGGAACAACGATCGCCACCAGGACGGCTGGCTCACCTACATGAACCTCGGCCATGACGCCTGGCGGAACCACATCACGGGGCGGATCGCCGAGACGATCGAGCGCTTCGGCGTCGATGCTTACTTCCTCGACATCGTTGGCGGGCACGTCAACGCCACCACGGGCGACATGCACGAGGGAACGAAGCGGATGATCAGCGACCTGCGGACGCAGTTCCCGAAGGTCGCCTGTGTCGGCGAGATGCCCTACGACGCTCTCTACGGCTTCATCCCGATGTACCACGCCGGGGGCGGCGGGCGGTGGCGGAAGTACGCCCGCTTCTTCTCGCACCTGAGCGCCCCCGCCCCGGGACGCGGCAGCAGCGGCGTCCACGAGGCAGGCTTCCAGCACTTCAACACCGAGACCCTCGGCCTCTCGCCGAACACCATCCCCACGCTGCAGGTGGTCGACGACACCTTCACCCTCCACCGCGACACGATGGCCGCCGTCATTGCGCGCGCCAAGCAGCGCGCCGGGATCGGCTAGAGCGCGTTCGCCCGCACGGTCCGGATGCCGAAGACCGGGGCGATCCGCCCCGGCTGGGTGGCCTGGAAGCGCACCGTGACCTTCGCCTTGCCGCGTACCAGCGTGGCCGGGACCTGGTAGGTCGCGTCCCAGAAGCCGACGGCGTCCGGCTTCGCCTCGAAGCTGCCCACCACGGTGCCATCGACCTGGATCTCGAAGTTCCCGGCCGCGGGCATCAGGCCGATCTCGTTCAGGTAGGTCACCACGACCGCCATCGGCGCGTCAGCATCCACTGCGAGCTGGTACGAGAACCACCCTCCACCCGCGCGGTTGGGCTTGCCGTCGGCGTTGCCGGCCGGCCTGTTCGCGGGCTCGCTGACGTACCCTGCGGACGATTCCTCCGCGGCCACACCGGGGTGCACCACGCTCACCGTCGCCGCTTCCAGCCGGCGGAGCCGTTCCCGTTCGGCCGCGAGCGCACCGACGCGCGCGTCGAACTCCGCCGTCGTGATCACGTCGAAGTAGTTGCTGTAGCGGCGGCGATGGGTCCGGTAGAACGGCTTGAGTGAGAGGTCAGTCGGCGCGGCCGGCTGCGCCGGAAGCCGCGCCACCTGGCGCGCCGTGAAGTCACCGGGTGCACCGGCCGGCACCAGCCACTCCGCGACTGGCTTGTCGTCGGTGACCAACGCCGGGATCCTCGCCACGCTCGCGCCCTCCGCACCTCGGCTCGGGCCATGGTCGCCTGCCAGCACGAGCGGGCCCCACATGATCGCCGTGACCCGCTTGTTGTCGGCGGTCGGCTCGAAGCGGAGCGTCTTCGGCAAGCGCATTGCGATGACGTCGCCGGCCTTCCACTGCCGTGTGATGCTGACATACTGGCTCGGCGGAAGCCCCGACTCGTCGATGCCGATGCGCCAACCGCCCGCGGCCCCTGGGCGGAAGCTCGCGATCGGCGGCTGCGGCAGCTTCTCGCCGTTCACGCTGATGGTGTAGCCATCGCCTGCCCAGCCCGGCCGACGCAGATGCAGCGTCGACGGCTTGAGCCCTGCCGCGACGACCTTGATCCGCGCGCTCTCGCCCGTGGGGAAGTCGGTCTCCTGCACCAGCTTCATCCCCGAGGCGAAGTCGGCCGAGCTGGGGACGAAGAGGTTCACCCAGGCCTGGTCGGCGTTCTCGTAGTAGATGCCGTCGCCGTGGAGGGCGTGGCTCTCCATCCCGCTGCCGACGCAGCAGGTGAAGTCGCGCTGCATGTCCTGGTATTCCTGCGTCACGCCACGCCCGGCCGGCACCATGTACGAGGTGGTGCCGTCGGCCGGATCGATCGAGGCGAGGATGTGGTTGAAGAGTACCCGCTCGTGGAAGTCGCCGTACTCGGCATCCGGCCGGAACGAGAAGAGCCGGATCGAGAGCTTCCGCATGTTGTAGGCGTTGCAGGTCTCGCAGGTGCGGCCATCGAGGCGGGTGCTCAGCTGGTCCGGCATCCCGAAGTACTCGGCCAGGCCGTGCCCGCCGGTCGCGTAGGTGTGATGCTGCACCACGCGATCCCAGAAGAACGACGCGGCGACGATGTCGGCCGGGTCGCCGGTGTAGCCGTACCGTGCGGCCGAGCCGATCAACTTGGGGATCTGACAGTTGCCGTGTTTCCCGGCGAGGTTGTCCTGGTGGCGCTTGAGGGCATCGGTGAATGCCACGTGCTCGAAGCGGTGCGACAGGTCGAGCCAGCGCTTGTTACCGGTGTCGGCGTAGAGGTCGGCAAGGACCTCGTTCATGCCACCGTGCTCGGTGAGGAGCATCTTCTGCACCTGCGCCTCCGACAGCGGCGCCAGCACGGACTCGGCCCACGCGGCGTACTTGATCTCCAGCGCCAACGCCGTGGCGTTGCCAGTATGCCGGTACGCATCGCGGAGGCCGGCGTACGTCTTGTGCAGCGTGTACCACGGCGACCAGAGACCGTTGAGGTCGAACCCGCCGGAGCGGATGTTGCCCTTCGACACCGCGGCGAACGCCTCGCGCAGCCCTTCGAGGGCGCCGAGGTAGCCATCGCCGTTCTTGAGCTGGACCTCCTGCATCTCCTTCACGAGATAGCCGGCGCGCGCCTTGAAGCGGGCGTCGCCGGTGGCCCGATACATCAGGCTCACCCCCGAGAGATGGTGCCCGGCGATATGCCCCGTGAGGTTGCGGCCACCGCCATCCCATCCCTCGTACGGCTCGGCCTTCTTCGGCAGTCCGGCGCGGAGGCGATAGTGCGCCATCATCCGATCGGGATCGAGCGCGAGGAGGTAGCTCGCGGTGACATCCTGTGCGCGCTTCAGTGGCCCGCCAAGTACCCGCACCTTGTGCAACGGCAGTGGACGCGCCGTGAGCATCCGCAACTCGAAGGCGCGGATCGTCGGATCGACCGCGGGGGCCAGCGGCAGCTCGGCGGCGAGCTCGCCCTTGGTCAGCGGCCCGAGCGAGAAGGCGGCGGCAGTGGCCGCGGACTGCTGGAGGAAGTCGCGGCGATTGGTGGGCATGTCGAGGTCCTGGTGGGGTGGGAACAGCGACGGAATCTAGGGACCGCGCGCTCGGCTGTCGAGCGAGCACCCTCCGATGCCGCTGGAGGCGGATTCGCTTCGGGGACGCTAGCTTGAGGGCAGACCCCCCGACATTCCGAGGAACCCACCATGCGACTCCCGTTGCTCATCGCCGCCCTCGTGCTCGGCGTCGGTCCGGTGCCCCAACAGGCGCGCCCGCTCTTCAACGGTCGCGACCTGACGGGGTGGCATGTGGATGTGCCCGCCCGCGACACGACGCCATCACTCCGGAATCCGTTCATCGTGCGGGACGGCCATCTGGTCTCGCTCGGCACACCGGAAGGGCACCTGATCACCGACAGCGTCTACGCCAACTACCGCCTCGACGTCGAGTATCGCTTCCCGGGCAAGCCGGGCAACGCCGGGGTGCTGGTACATGCGTCGACGCCGCGCGCGCTCTACGGCATGTTTCCGAAATCGATCGAGGTGCAGATGGAGCATGGCAATGCCGGCGACTTCTGGTGCATCGTCGAGGACATCACCGTCCCCGACATGGTGGCGCGGCGCGGGCCCAAGAACCTGTGGGGTATCCGGGAAGGCGCCAACCGCCGGATCGTCAACCTGACCGATGACTCCGAGCGCCCGCTCGGCGAATGGAACTCGATGCGCATCGAGGCGGTCGGTTCGTCGCTGAAGATCTGGGTCAACGGCGTCCTGGTAAACTCGGGCACCAATGCCACCGCGTCGCGCGGGCAGATCGCGCTGCAGGCCGAGGGCTCCGAGGTCGAGTTCCGTCGACTCGACCTCACGCCGATCACGCGACTGAGCCCCTAGGGACGCGGCTTGGCGGGTGCCTTCAGCGCCCGCTCGCCGATCCCGGGCTGCTTCATCAGCGCCTCGATGTCGGCGATCTCGATCGGGACGAAGCCCGACATCAGTTCGTAGCCGGTCTCGGTGATCAGGATCATGTCCTCGAGCCGGACCGAGAGCTCCCCGGCGCCGTCAATCGTCATCTGCGGCTCGATCGTGAAGACGTAGCCGGGCTCGAGCGTGCGAGTGATGTTCGGCACGTCGTGCACTTCCATCCCCACTGAATGGCCGAGGGAGCCGCCGCGGCCCGTTGTGCCCGGCGGGAGCGGCTTGTAGCGGTCCATCATCGCCTGCGCCGCCGCCTTGATCCGTGGGTCGGTGAAGCGGTAGGCCGCCATGATGGGCTGCATCTTGGCGTAGGCGGAGTCCATGACCGCACGGGCCGTCACGTGCGGACGGATCGACGTGAGCACCGCTTGATAGAGTCGCAGATAGATGGTGTAATACTCTCGCTGCCGGGGCGTGAACTTGCCGTTCACCGGCCAGACGCGGGTGACGTCGGCGGTGTAGTTGTTCAGGTCCGGCGCCCAGTCGAATTGCAGCAGCTCGCCATCGACCAGCGTGCCGCGGTTCTTGTGGTAGTGGGTGTACTGCATCCGCGGTCCGCCGGCGATCAG
Source organism: Gemmatimonadota bacterium (assembly GCA_016720805.1). Lineage (NCBI taxonomy): Bacteria > Pseudomonadati > Gemmatimonadota > Gemmatimonadota bacterium. The sequence continues at coordinate 22,121 of JADKJZ010000007.1, forward strand.
CGGGAAGTACGACGTCCCGTATGCCCCGCCCCGCTTGTAGACATACTCGGCCGGCGCCTCGAGCTCGTGCTCGAGCATCCCCGGCTTCGTGTCGCGCATCGCCTCCATGATTGCGACCCCGGCGAGCCTGGTCGCCTCGCGAATCTGCGCGACCTCCCGAGGAGTCTTGAACGCCCGGAGCGAATCGAGCACTGGATCGAGGTCCTTGAGCTGGGCCGTCGGCACCGCACGCTTCACCGCCGCGACGAACAGCTCCTCCCGCGAGACGCGCCCGTCCCAGGGATCGGCCTTCGAGCGCCGGAAGTAGCCGGCGACATCGCTTGAGGACTCGCTCCCCTGCGTCTCCGGGCGGAACGGCGTGAAGATCGTCCGTCCATCCAGCCGCCCCAGCACCGTCGCGAAGGAGTCGCGCGGCATCACCACGTCGACCCCGCTCACCTGCCGGGCGGAGTCGTTGGCGGTGAGGTAGGGACCGTACTGGCGGACGCGCGGTGCGGCGGCGTTGAGGAAGAGCGTCGTGCGCTTGGTGCGGCCGTCGACGATCAGCATCGCGCGCGGCTCGACGACGCCACTCAGGTAGAAGAACTGGTTCCCCTGCCGCAGCGTCCATTCGCCGCGGGCCTCGGTGGTCCCTTGGATCACCGCGACGCCGTCGCCGATGTGTTCCATCACCTTGGCGCGGTGCGCGGCGAACTCCTCCGGTGGGAAGGCGCCGGTGAAGCCGCCTTGTGCCGCCAATGGCGCGGCGAGGAGGCCGAGCGCCACGGCGACGGTGCAGGTACGACGAGCCATGCGGTCCATTCCTTGTGGTGGTTACTTCCGAGTGAAGGCGGGGGGCGTCATCAGCAGGCGCGTTCGCGGATCGAGGACGACATCTCGCGGCGCCCGGGCGCTGGGGATCTCGACTCGCGTGCTGACGCCCGTGAACTCGATGGTCGAGACGGTCGTCGCTCCGGCACTGTCGGGCACGATGCCGACATCCAGCGCCAGGCGGTACGGCGTTCCGGCCTGGGTCTGTCGAAGCTCGACAACGACCACCTTCCGGGCGTCATCCCAGCTCCACGTTCCCGCGAGTGCGGGAGAGATGGTGCGATGCAGCCACTGCTCGAAGAACCAGCCGAGTGACTGGCCCGACACCTCTTCCATCACCCGTTGCAGGTCTGCGGACGAGGCATTCGCGTCGCGATAGCGCTTCGAGTACTCGCGGATCCCGGCCCGGAAGAGATCCTCGCCGAGCTGGATGCGGAGCATGTGGAGGACCCAAGCCCCCTTCTGGTAGACCAGGTTCGGGATCACACCGCGGAGGTCCGCCGGGTTGGCATGGACCACCGGATGATTGACCCGCGTCTCGGCCGCAAGCGCCGTCGTCCGGGCGCGCTGGAGCCCGGTGACGAAGGCGTCGCGCCCGTCGTAGTGCTCGGTGAACAGCAGCGTGAAGTAAGTGGCGAAGCCTTCGCTGAGCCAGGCATCGTCCCAGTCATTCTCGGTGACGGCGTCGCCGAACCACTGATGCGCGATCTCGTGCGCCACCAGCGACGTCTGCGGCGTGGTGCGGACCGTCGTCTCGCCGTAGAAGATCACGCTGGCGTGCTCCGTGCCACCGCCCCCAAAAGCGGCCGCCACGTTGGCAAGCTTCTCGTACGGGTACGGACCGATGTAGTCGCTGAAGAACTCCACCGCCTGCCGCGCCGGTGCCTCGTAAGTCAGGATGCCGTTCTCCATCTCCTGGTAGGCGACCCAGGTCTGCAGCGCCACGCCCCGGACCGTGCCAGCATGATGGACCGCGAACTGGGCGACACCGATCGCATTCAACCACGACGAGATGGGCACCGACTGCTTCCAGTGCGTCCGCTTGGTGCCGTCGGCCCGGGAGATCTCGGACTGGAGCAGACCATTGGCGACGACGGCGTACTTGGTCGGCGCCGTGACGATGAACTCGCTCGTTGCCTTGTCTGATGGGTGGTCGATCATCGGCAGCCACTGCCGTGCCAAGTCGGGCCAGTTCCACGAGAAGAAGCAGCGCTCCTTGAACTTGTTGAGTCCCACCATCAGGCCGCCGGCCGGAATGCCGTGGTACCGCACCCGGAAGCGGCGCAGCTCACCCGCCGCCGGCGCACGGCCCAGCGTCATGGTGAGATGGTTCTCACGATGCGTGAATGGCACCGCCACGCCATCACTGGTCACCTCGGCCACCGCCATCCCCTTCCCGTTCGCCACGGTTGCGAGGTCAAGGAAGAAGGTGGTCAGTCCGCCCTTGATGAATCGCACGGTGACCGTCGCGTCGCCAGCCAGGTCATCGGTCGAGTCGTTGAGTGCCAGCTCGAAGCGATAGTGCTGCACGTCGATCCCCGGCTGACGCGGGTAGGCGTCGCGCATGGCCGGCGGCGTGCCGACGAGGCCAGCGGCGAGTCCGACGAGGGTCCACAGATGCATCGCGAGCGTCTCCGGGGGGCTGTGCGTGTGGGGTGAAGCGGGTGGTGCCCTAGCCCAGCACTTTCGGTGCGACGAACCGCTTCGACGCCTGCTCGTAGCTGTGCGCGAGCGCGAGGAGACGTGCATCGCTCCCCGGCAGTCCGACGAACGAGAGGTTGCCCCCCGGCATGCCGTCGCTGCCAAGGCCGCTCGGCACGGAGACCTCCGGAAGGCCGAGCCAGTTGCCGTAGCCGAGCGTGGTGCGGATATCGGGCCAATTGTCGACGGCACGGGGCGCGGGAAACGGCATCGTCGGATAGACCATCGCCTCGATCCGCTGCTGCCGGAACGACTCGGCCAGCTGCGCGGTGACCTCGGCGCGTGAGCGTGCGAACGACACCCCTGCGGGATCGGTCTCGTACGGCTGCACCATCAGCTTCGCCATCGCCTCCCATTCCTTGGGGAGGACGTCGTAGAACTTCTGGAACGCGGCGAGCCCCTTTCGGACACTCGCTTCGGCATTCGCACTGCCCTGCCGCTGGAAATAGCGGAGGAGGGCGTTGGCGGTGGCGGCAGGCGAATTCGGATCGGGGCGAGCGTCCTGCCGGGCCGTGGCTGAGGCGGTGAAGCGTTGCCGCACGGTCGCGCGGGTCACCTCCGGGGCGAACGGCTCAACCACGGCGCCGGCGCGCGTGAGGTCAGCGATGGCCCGATCGAAGATGGCCACCGACGCGGCGGGCATCTGGTCGCGCGGGACGTGGAACTCCACCAGGCCGAGTCGGGCGCCTTGCAGGGCATTCGCATCGAGGGTGGCGAGGGTGCCGCGTCGCCACGGTGCGGTCAGCGCGAGACCGTCGGACGCATCGGGGCCGGCGATCGCGTCGAGCATCAAGGCCGCGTCGGCCACGAAGCGCGACAGGGGTCCGTGGGTGTCGAGGTACGGCCAGGTCGGGATCACACCACTGCGCGGGACGAGGCCGAAGGTCGGCTTCATCCCGACGACGCCGGTGAACTGGGCGGGGATGCGGTTGGAGCCGCCGTCATCGGTGCCGAGCGCGGCGAAGGCGATCCCGCAGGCCACTGACACCGCCGACCCGGCGCTCGAGCCACCAGGGGTCTTGATATTGGCCGAATCGTATGGGTTGATCACCTGGCCAGAGAGCGACGCGGTGCCGTTGCCGCGGTAGGCGAAGTCGTCGGCGGCCGTCTTGCCGAGGATGACGGCGCCGGCGGCGCGGAGCCGGGCGACCTCCAACGAGTCGTGGCGTACCGGCTCAGGAAAGAGCTCCGCCCAGGCGGCACTCGAGGAGGTGGTCGGGAGGCCGGCCATATCGTAGATCGACTTCGCAAAGAGCGGCACGCCATCGAGCGGACCGCGGAGCGCGCCACGACGGGCGCGAAGGTCCGAGGCACGCGCGTCGGCGAGGGCACGGTCGCTGAGCAGGTCCGTCGAGTGGAGGCGGTGGTTCCAGGCGTAGCTGCGGTCGATGGCCTCGCGGGTGACCGAGGTGGCGGTCCACTCCCCGCGCGCGCGGCCGGCCTGGAATTCCAGGATGGTGCCGGCGAGTGGCTCGGGGGGAGCGCGGGCCAGCGGAGGTGCGGCGCGGCGAAGAGGGCGCCGAGGGTCTCGAGGGCTTCGCGACGAGTGAGGGGCATGAGGAAGTTTACAGCCATTCTGCGGGTGGCGGGGTGGCAGGTGGCGGACGGGGAGATTGAAGTAGCTTCAATCGGCAGGCGAGTCTGCTGTGACATCCGGGAGGCGACATGACGTTCGGCGACGAGGGTACCATGTCCGCAGGCGAGCAGGCAGGACGATTGGGGAGTCACGAGTGATCGGCGGGCCACGTCGTCGGTGGCGCGTCCTCGCGTCCCTGCTTGTCGCGGCGCCTCTGCAGGGCCAGACTCCGCCGTGGCGCCTTCTCCGCGAATCGGGCTTCACCATTCCGAGCACGATCGCCAACGCCAACTCGATTGCGCTCCTGCCGAACGGCCACCTGCTCCTGCGCGACAACCGACCGCCATATATCCATATCATCGATCGCACCGGCCGTTCGATCCGTGCCTTCGTCGAGCATGGCGCCGGGCCCGGACATGCCACGAATCCGGTGCGCATCGGCTACCTGAATGGCCAGGTCTGGTTGTGGGACACCGCGACCCAGCGTCTCAGCTATTTCACCCTGGAGGGCGTCCTTCAGCGCGAACTCCCGTTGGCCATTCATGGAGACGTCATTCCTCGCGCGGCGAACCGCTTCGTGGTGCTGCCCTTCTTTGTCTACTCCCCAGGCGGCGATTCGATGCGCACGATCACGATCAATGCGATCGACTCCACCGGTCGCCTGAAAGAGCGGCTCTTCAGCTACACCGGTGCGATCCCGACGCTCACGGTTCCGGCAGGAGGCGGCCGCACGACCGTCGGCGGCCAGCCATACTTTCAGGTGCCCTATCAATCAGTGTTCCCCCATGGCAACGGACTCGCGGTGGCCTTTCCCGCGGTCATGCGTCGCGGGACGAGGACCGCGTTCAGGCTTGTACGGATGGATGAATCGGGAAAGCGCCTCTTCGACGGCTGGGTGAACGTCCCCGGCGTTCGCACCGGGCCGAGGCAGCTCGACGAGGCCGTTGCGTATCTGACGACCGGCCCTGCGGCCAAGGATCCGGCGTACGCCGGCCGGGTCCGGAAGGCGGTGCGCGTCCCCGCATTCCTCCCGGCCTTCACCGTCGCGATGGTCGGGCCTGGTGGCGAGACCTGGCTGCGAGACTTCGCCCTTGGCCGGGGAGGCCCCGGATGGTTCGTCGTTTCGGCGACGGGCAGCCTGCTCGGCCGCGTCACCCTTGGCCGCGATGAACAACTGGCCTCCATCACCCCGGACGGCCGCCTCGTGGTTCGTGGCGAGGGTGCCGATGGCGAGCCAACGCTGACCTTCTACCGGGTCGACCGGCGCTGAGCGGCGGGGTGGCGCCTTGTGGTCCGCCATCCCGCTGTAGCTTCAAGGAATCCCAATCCAGAGAGGTCCCGGTGCCCCGAGTCACCACCACCGCCGTATACATCGTGACGAGCGCCGCGCTCCTCGCTGCCTGCTCCTCGAGTACGCCCACGCCGTCGACGACCCCAACGACTGCACCCAGCGCCGCCGCCACGGCGACCACCGTGGCCGCGCGGCTCCCGGCGTGCACCGGCCCGGTCGCGGACAACCGGGTCTTCGCCTTTGATGAGGTCCACGTGCCGCCCGCGTATCGCGATGGGCCCGCAGTCAGGTACCCTGCCGCACTCCGACAGGCCGGCGTAAGTGGCCGGGCCACGCTCTCCTACATCGTGAACGGCGATGGCGCCGTCGACAGCACGAGCGTCACGGTGGTCTCCGCCACCAACCCTGCCTTCGAGGCACCATCGCGAACGGTGGTGGCCGCGACGCGCTTCTGGCCGGGATGCCGTGATGGCACGCCGGTGCGCACCCGCGTCACGCAGGCGATCATGTTCGACGCCAAGCGCGATGGAACCGGGGCCCCGTGAGGGCGCTGCTGGCGCTGGCCATCGTTGCGACGGTCCCATTGCCGATACCAGGACAGAGCGAGGCATCCTACGACGCCTTCCTGCGTCAGGTCGTGCTCACTCGAACCGGTGGCTACGGCCACCCCACCGGCATCAGTTATCAGGCCGCCGACTCCACGACGATGCGCCTGCTCGGCAGCAACGATTCGCTCCGCGTCACACAGCCAAACGCCTCATCCCCCATCGATTGCCCCAGCGCCACCAGCGATCGGGGGCGCTGGACCGGCGGCTACCTGGTCAAGGTGTCCGACTCGGCAAACGCCGAGGCGGGCGTCCGGCGCATCACTGTCGAACTGTCGTGCACCAGTCACGTGGTTATCCGGAATGAGAAGCCGACCAGGTTTTGGGAGCTCGGCGTCTGGGACGTCATCCACGACGCGAGCGGGTGGCGCGTGTTGCGGCAGATCTCACGGCGGATGACATGAGCGACAGGGGAGCGGCCGCCGAGGTCCAGCGCATCGCCGCGTTCTCCGACGGTCACACCGGCGGCAACCCCGCCGGGGTCTGGATCGGCGAGTCGTTTCCGACCGACGCGGAGATGCAGCGCACGGCGCATGAGGTCGGCTTCTCGGAAACCGCATTTGCGGTCCCGACGGCGACCGGATTCCGGGTCCGCTATTTCGCGCCCGCGTCCGAGGTCCCCTTCTGCGGTCACGCCACCATTGCGCTCGGCGCCGCACTCGCCATGACCCACGGCGACGGCACCTTTGCCCTGACGCTGAACGACGCCGAGATCACGGTCGAGGGGCATCGTGACGGAATGATCGTTTCGGCCGCGCTGCAGTCGCCGCCGACCCGTAGCGCCCCGATCTCGCCGCTGCTGGTGTCGGAGGTGCTCGGCATCTTCGGCTACACGGCTGCCGACCTCGACCAGCGCATTCCTCCAGCCATGGCGCACGGCGGCGCGAATCATCTCGTCGTCATCCTCAAGTCGCGAGCGCTCCTCGCCGCGATGCGCTACGACCTGGACGCAGGCCGTGCCCTGATGCTGCGCGAGGGGCTGGTCACCATCCTCTTCGGCTGGGCCGAGTCGGCGCAGCGCTTCCACACGCGGAATCCCTTTGCGTCGGGCGGCGTCTACGAGGACCCGGCCACGGGCGCCGCGACCGCCGCCTTCGCAGGCTACCTGCGCGACATCGGCTGGCCGCATGGTGGCGTGATCGACATCGTACAGGGTGAGGACATGGGCATGCGATCCCTGCTCCGAGCGGAGATCCCGGAATCGCCAGGCAGCTCGATCCGCGTGTCGGGGACGGCGCGGGTGATGGCGTCGACTGGAAGCTGAACCTCGCTCTCAGGGTCCCGACGCTCCGACCGCCGATCGCTGACACTTTCCCGCGCCGGGCAACGTCCTGTTCTGGAACGCTACTCCAGCTACCCCAACATACCGCATGGCTGTCGCAGGTCGGCCGCCGGCCCTGCCTTGGTGAGGATCCTCCAATGAACGAAGACCTGGCCGCGTCATTCATCTTCCTTGCCATCTCCGTCACGCTCAACCTCGCGCTGTTGGTCGGATGGTTCCGCTCCTCTCGACGGGCCAGCCGCTTCGAGAAGCGACTCTTCGCGTCTCCGGTGGCCGATGACCGCCGCGTCGAGCAGCTGGAGGGCGTCCTCGATTCGGTGGCCAGTCAGGTCGATCGGCTCGCCAGCGGCCAGGAATTTCTGAGCCGAGTCGTCGGCGAACGGAGTGCGCGGCTATCGGAGCGGCTCCAGGTCGAGACCCCCCATTAACATCAGGCTCTCCTCTTCGCTGGAGTCGTCCTGATGGCATGGGTCGCCCTGTTCGTGGCTGGTCTGCTGGAAATCGGTTGGGCCGTCGGGCTCAAGTACACCGAGGGCTTCACCCGGCTCTGGCCCACGGTTGGAACGGCCGCCGCCCTCGCCGCCAGTATGGGTCTGCTCGCGTTCGCGATGCGGACCCTCCCGCTCGGCACCGCCTACGCCGTCTGGACCGGCATCGGCACCGTCGGCACGGCCATCCTCGGCATCGCCCTCTTCCGCGAACCCGCCACTGCACTTCGCATCACTTGCATCGCGATGATCGTCGCCGGCATCGTCGGCCTCAAGCTCGCTTCGGCCCCGCCAACCCCGGGATCATGAGCGCGCCCCCGCTCGAACTGTCGGTCTCCCCCGAGCTGCGCCTGCGATCACTCCGCGCAACGCACGCTGGTGCGCTGCTCGCGGCCGTCGATGCCGACCGCGCGCTGTTCGAGACCTGGCTGCGCTGGGCTGCGGGTGTGCGTACCCGCGACGACGCGGCAGCGTTCATTGCGCGGGCGACGGAGGCGGAGGCCGAAGGCCGTGGCTTTCATCTCGGCCTCTGGCGAGACGGGATGCTGCTCGGCGGAGTGCCCTGCTGGTCGATCGACCCCGTGCATCGCGTGGCCGAGCTCGGCTACTGGCTTGGGAGCACGAGCCGCGGGAGTGGGCTCGCCGCCACAGCCACCAGAGCCGTGATGGCGTACCTCTTCGATCAGCGGGAGGTGAATCGCATCGAGTTCCAGTGTCGGATTGAGAACGACGCCTCGCGGCGCACGGCCGAGCGTGTTGGCGGCCAACTCGAAGGCGTCCGGCGACAGTCGCACTGGGTCGGCGGTGCGTTCCGGGACCATGCCCTCTACGCGGTTCTGGCGCCAGAGTGGCGGGGTGGCGGGACAGATGTCAGGGCGGTGGGGTAGGTTCCACTGCAAGGATCGCGATCCGGGCTGAGCGACGGGAATCCCAAAGTGTGGGCGCGACGCCGAGACCCCGGCGATGTCTGTTGCGCTTGCAGCGGTTCAGCGAGCAACAAACGACGTTGAATTGTTGTTAGCGTGACTTGGCCATCTGGCGCGTTGTTACGCTACCCGTTATAATAGACCCCGTGATACGCTCCTTTGCCGACGCCGCGACCGAGGACCTCTTCAACGGCCTGAGCAGTCGGCGGGCGCGCCAAGCCTGCCCGGCCGCGATCTGGCCGGTCGTCCGACGGAAGCTCACCCAGCTCAACCGGGTGCGCGACCTCCAGGAGCTGAGCATCCCGCCAGGCAATCGGTTGGAACGTCTCAAAGGGGACCGGGCCGGGCAACACAGCATTCGCATCAATGACCAATACCGGGTGTGCTTCCGGTGGGAGGACGGCTATGTCGACGAAGTCGAAGTCACCGACTACCACTAAGCGGGGGCGGGCCGGGGCGCTGGTCCAGCGCCGGCTGCCGACGCACTTGCCGCCGACGCATCCGGGCGAGATGCTGCGGGAGGAGTTCCTCGTCCCCCTCGGCATCACGCAGTCGGCGTTCGCCGCACGGCTCGGGGTCTCCTTTCCCCGACTGAACGAGGTGATCAACGCTAAGCGGGCCGTGACCCCGGATACCGCCCTCCGCCTCGCGCGGGTGCTCGGGATGAGTGCGGACTTCTGGTTGGGTTTGCAGCAGGACTGGGATTTGTGGCACGCCCTCCGCTCGGCGGACGCGGCCGAGATCGCGCACCTGCAGCCGCTCCGGCGCGCGAGTTGAGGGCACGCTAACCGGCAAACGCAGCGAACGAGCGCGCTTGTGATGCGGCTCCGCCGCCCACGCGCTCGCCGCTGATTTGCAAATCGTTAGGGTCACACTCACTTGATTCAGGAAGCCCGGATGGATGACCGACGCGTGAAGCCCTGGAAGGTCACCATGCTGGCTGGTCTTTGGGTGTGGGCGGTGGCGTATGCCGGCTATTTCGGCGTTCTCGTCTGGACTGACCCGGGGCTCCTACTGTACGCAGGGCATGCGATCTCATTGATCTTCTATGGCGTCCCGCTTCTCCTCCTTGTCTTGATATCGTGGCCGCTCCTGCGCGTGTGGACGCGCCGTCCGCAACGAATGCCACTCATCTTTCTTGCCGTCTGGGGCGGGATGGTCTTTGCTCCGTTGCCGCCGATGCCCACCTCCCATTGGACAAGTGGAATGGCCGAGCCTGAAACAACGGTGTCATGGCTTTTTCTTGCGTTTGCGGCGGTGTTGAGCGTGATGCCGCTCTTGCTGTCCCTTGGGATGCTTCGAACGACGATTCGGGCACGCCGGCATCTCGTCGCGACGGGACCCTAACAAGCGTTTGCTGCGGTCGGGGCCTGACGCCTCGGCCCACGCGCCGTAGACTCATTGAGGCACGCGCGGGCCTCGGCAGGCCCCGCCGCAGAAACGCACGCCGTTAGCTGTCCAGACCCTCGTGAACTCGATGGCACGTAGCGGAATCCTGTTTGCGGTTGCCCGCCGCATCCTGCTCTGGCATTCCGTCGGGATCGGACTCGGCACGCTGGGGTTCGGATTCAGCTACTTCCTACTCGTGCTGTGGGAAAGCGCCCCCCAGTGAAGACCTGGTTTTCGGCGCCCACTCCGGCCTCGGTTCGAAGGAAGTCCCGCCGAGATCACCCCGGGGTCTGTCGCTTAGCTTGCCATTGCTACCGTGACCCCGTTGTCCCACCTGGAGACCCTCGATGCACCTCGGCTTGTTCGCCCTCGGACTCCTCAGCGGCCTCGGCACCATTGCACCCACCAAGGGACAAACCGTTGATCTCCAGGCTGCCACGGCGCTGATCGAGCGTGTCCTCCCCGGTCACACCAGGGACTTCCGCGCCGAGGCGATCCCCGACAGCGCCGGGCTCGACATCTTCGAGCTGGAATCCCGGAACGGCACAATCATCCTGCGCGGCTCCTCCGGCGTCGCGATCGCCTCGGCCCTCAACTGGTACCTCGAGCGGGTGGCCGGCGTGAACGTCTCGCTCCCGCTCAAGCCGATCCGACTCGGCCGCCTCGTGCCCGTGCCCGCCAAGGTCCGTGTCGGCACGCCGTACCGGCTCCGCTACTTCTTCAACTACTGCACCTTCTCGTACTCGATGGCCTGGTGGGACTGGGAGCAGTGGCAGCAGATGATCGACTGGATGGCCCTCAAGGGGATCAACATGCCCCTGGCCGTGACCGGCCAGGAGGCAGTCTGGCGGGCCGTGCTCCAGGACCTCGGCTTCTCCCGGAAGCAGGTCGCCGACTTCCTCGTCGGCCCGGCCTATTTCCCCTGGGGATGGATGGGCAACATCGACGGTCTCGGCGGACCACTGCCCGATTCGTGGATCGACAGCCACATCACCCTCGAAAAGCAGATCCTCCAGCGTGAACGCTCCCTCGGCATGACGCCAGTCCTGCAGGGGTTCACGGGGCACGTGCCGGAGTCCATCAAGGAGATCTTCCCGGCCGCCAAGATTCACCGCACCGGTGACTGGTCGGCCGGCTTCTCAGGGACCTGGTTCCTCGATCCACTGGACCCGCTCTTCCAACGCTTCGGCAAGCGCTTCATCGAACGGCAGACCGAGCTCTTCGGCACCGACCACCTGTACGCCGCCGATCCGTTCAACGAGATCGATCCGCCAACCAACGACTCCACCTTCCTCGCCGGGATGGGGCGCACGATCTACGAGTCGATGCGCTCCGCTGATCCCGACGCGACATGGGTGCTGCAGGGGTGGTTTCTCTACTATCAGGCGAAGTTCTGGAAGGAACCGCAGGCGCGCGCCATTCTCGGCGCGGTGCCCGATGATCGCATGGTGGTGCTCGACCTCTGGGGCGACCGACACCCCGTCTGGCAGGCACGGCAGGCGTTCTACGGCAAGCCGTGGATCTGGAACGTCCTCTACAACTTCGGCGGCAAGGTCAGCGTCAACGGTGACCTGCCGAAGATCGCCGCCAACCTCGACAGCGCCGTCACCAGCCCAGCCAAGGGGAGGCTCTCCGGCCTCGGCATGATGATGGAAGGCCTCGGCACCAACCCGATCGTCCCTGACTTCGTGATGGACCAGACGTGGCGAACGACCGTGCCGGATGTGACCGAGTGGACACACGACTACATCAGCCGCCGGTATGGTGCCGCCAACAGCGCCGCCTGGAGCGCGTGGCAGATGCTCCTCGCCACGGCGTTCACGTCGGCCGCACAAACCGGCAACTTCCTGGGTGAGCGCCCCGGCTTCTACGTCAAGGGCACAGCGTATCGCACCGAACCGATCGCACCCTATGATCGTGGCCTGCTCGCCGCGGCACTCGATTCGCTGCTGAGTGCGGCACCACGCCTGGGGGGCAACGACGCCTTCCAGTACGACGTCGTGAACCTCACTCGGCAGGTGCTCGGGCAGCAGGGGCTCCCTCTCGTCAACGAGGTCGAGACGGCGTTCACGCGGCACGATCGCGCGGCCCTCGTGGCAGCGGAAGCAAAGGTGACCACCCTGCTCCGCGACCTCGACGAGCTGGTCGGCACGCGTGACGAGTTCCTGCTGGGCCGGTGGATTGAGGATGCCAAGCGCTGGGGGACCACTGACGCCGAGCGGCGGCTGTACGAGTGGAACGCGCGGAACATCATCACGCTGTGGGGAACGAAGTGCACCGAGGGTCAGAACGACGACCTCAATCTCTATGCCTTCAAGGAATGGCAGGGGATGTTCAGTGGGTACTTCCTGCCCCGCTGGCAGGCCTTCTTTGCGGAGATCAACGCTGCGTTCGATGCTGGAACCGCATTTGACCGGAAGCCGTTCGCCGCGGCGATGTGCGAGTGGGAACAGAAGTGGTCCAGCGGCAGCGATGCCTTCCAGCGCCGTCCCAAGGGCGATCCGATTGCGGTGTCGCGTCGGCTGGCGGCGAAGTACCGTTGAGCTGCAGCCTGCATCCTCACCTCCACCCCCCAGGAGCCCTACCGATGCCCCCAGCCACTGAAGGTCGGCGATGGCTATCGCCAAGATCGCGCTGATGGGCTATCTGCCTGGCGCTCCCCTCGCTCTACCTGATCGTGGCCGGCGCGCGCCACGCTCGCTTGCCCTGAGACCCTGACCGTGCCCGCATCCAAGCCCCACAAGCGAAAGCCCATGACCTTCGCCGACGCCGAGGCGCTCACGGCGAAGCTCCCTGGGGTCGAGGTCAGCACCTCCTACGGCACCCCGGCCCTCAAGGTGAAGGGGAAGCTCTTCGCCAGGCTGCACGACGACGGCGAGACCCTCGTGCTCCGGACCACCACCGTCAACCGCGACTGCCTGCTCGAGGCGTGGCCCGACACCTTCTTCCTCACCGATCACTACCGGAACTATCCCTGGGTGCTGGTGCGCCTCGCGCAGGTCGAGCGCAACCACGTGGCTGAACTGCTGTCGGACGCCTGGGAGCTGGTCGCGCCTGCCAGGCTCCGCGCTTCCCGTGGCGGGGCCACATGACCCACCACAACTTCACCGACCGGTTGCGGCGGGGGTTGCCGATCGCCTGGAGGGTCGCGCAGGTCGTCGTCGTCGTGGGTCTGCTCTCGCTGGCGGGGCCCGTCACGGCGCACGCGCAGGCGGCCGCCTCGGACTCCGGCGTGGTCCTCACCATCATGCGCGGTGTGTACAGTCGGCTGGGATACCGTCTTGCAGCTGGCGCGCAGGACACAAGCCGTCGCGCGTGGGAGATTTCGTTCCCGGCGGCTGATTCGGCGCGTTGGGAGCCTCACCGCCGCAACCTGCTGCGCATCCTGCGTGGCAGGACCCCGACAGCAACCGATAGCTCAGTTAGCAGCCTCTCCATCGGGCCATGGTCCGTTCACGGGGACACGCTCACCGCAGCCTTCTCTCTCGGTGCCAAGTGGCGCTGCTGGGATGGACACGAAACCGGCCAAGGCACTTCCTATCGCATCACGGCCGTCAGGCGCGGGAGGACGTGGGATGAGCCGCGCGTGGAGCCTGAGGTCTTTGGAGACGGCATCTGCATCAGCAAGCCTCCACGGGGCGGTCCCTCGCGGTGAGCACCTTCGTGGAGTACTTCCCGCCCTGGCTGCTCCTCGCGGCGGTGGCACCGCTCATCGGCTTCCTGCTGCTCGCGGAACTGGGGCCAAGGTTCCACCCGAGGTGCACCAGAACGGTGGCGCTCCTCGTCGCGTGGTTCGCCGCTGGGGCCGTGGCGGGCGTGATCACGTACCGCTCCGGCGCACCGACCCCTGGAGCGGCATGGCTCGCCGGCCTGGTCGCCATCGTGGCGTTGGCGCCCGCGCTCCTACCCGCGGTCGGAGTGCACGCACGGCTGGCCAAGGCGCCGCCCCTCACACGCAGCCTCACCACCGCTCTGGTCGGGTCACTCCTCGCACCGCTGGCGATCATCGCCCTGATCGCGCTGAGCTGCCTTACGGGTGATGGCGGGTGCATATGAGCGCCTGGAGACACCATCGATGAAGGGCGGCGCCGTGATCGCGGCAGTCGTCGTTTGCGCCACGGGGGTGGTGCCGATTTCCGCACAATCCCGCGGTGAAGGCGCCGCGCCAGTCCCGGCCTGCGACCGACCGTTCTATCAGATCAGCTGCGCCATGCAGGCAGCCGGGATCACGGCGCTTCGGCAGGTCGTGCTGGGCAAGGACGATCGCGAGATCCGGTACTGGATGACCAGCGGCTACTTCTTTCCGGACGAGGTGCTCATCCTCCGTCAACGGGGCGACTCCGTAACCGGCCGGCTGGTGTATTTCTGGGCCCCCGGCATGTTGGAGCAGGCGTTCGCGCAATCCCGCTGCCGGGAGCAGGAGCAGTGGTCCACCCCGGCAGGCGGCGCGTGCGTGGCCCGCCTGACCTCGCCGATATACTGGCGGGCGATGGTCCGCGACCTGGACGAGGCAGGCCTCTCCATGGTGCCGTTTGCCCCGGTGCGCACCAAGTGGTGCGATCGGACGCCGATCCCGCCGCCCCCGGACGACCCCGACCGCCTGCCGATCGACCGCCTCTGTCCGATGCGCTTCGACGGCTTCGACGAAGTGATCGAGGTGAAGAGTGCGACCGGCTACTGGCGCTACCAGTTTCCGGACTTCCCGGCCCCGATGGATATCGGCCTGCAGCGCGACAAGGCGCTGCGCGAGATCTTTCGTCGCACCAACCAGCGCTAGGCGATCAACCTTTGCCACCGGAGCGCCCCACCATGCACGCCAAGGCCATCACCCCCATCCTCAATGTCTCGAACATTCAGGAGAGCTTCGCCTGGTTCGAGAAGCTCGGCTGGGCCAAGGGGTGGGACTGGGGATCGCCACCGACCTTCGGCGGGGTCTGCTCGGGAACGTGCGAGATCTTCCTTTGTCAGGGTGCCCAAGGTGGCCGAGGCAAGAGCGACCTCGCGATGACCTCCGGGCCGAACGGATCCGACGACGCCGAGCGGGGCGTCTGGATGTCGATCTGGGTGGAGGACGTCGACGCCATCCATGCGCACTGCGTCGCTCAGGGACTCGACGTCACCTGGCCGCCGACCGACGAACCGTGGGGCGTCCGAGAGATGCATGTGCGGCACCCGGACGGGCATGTCTTCCGGATCAGCCGAGGCGTGGGACACGAGTGATGAGTGGCGCTCCCTTCAGCGTAACGCGCTACGCGACCGCCGAGGACTTCCTCCGCGATGTCGGCGACTTCCTCATGGCCGATGAAGCCGAGAATGCGTTGATGATCGGCATGGCGCATGCACTCGTGGGCCACGACACCCCGGCGTACTTCGCGGCGGTGCATCAGAATGGCACTCCCGTGCTGGCCGCGTTCAGCAATCATCCCGAGAAGCTCGGCCTCAGTCAGACAGCGGAAGCAGCGGCCGTTGGGCTGCTCGTCGCCGACGTGATTGCTGCATGCCCACGCGTCTCGCGCATCGGCGGCCCGGAACCGACGGTGGCGCATTTCGTCGCCATATTTGTCGCGCACACGGGACGTCGCGTCACCGATCGGATGGGCACCCGCATCCATCGACTCGACGAACTGCGACCCCCGACGCGCCTCCCTGCGGGAGCGCTGCGCATGGCGGTCGAGGCGGACTTGCCGACACTCGTTCCCTGGGTCGAGGACTTCCTGGTGCACATCGGCGACCAGAGCGAAGCACGGCAGATCGCCGAAGAGCGCGTGCGCGGCGGGCAGGTGTTCGTCTGGGATGATGGCGAACTGCGATCGATGGCAGGGTGGTCCGGGAAGACACCCAACGGCGTACGCGTGAACCTCGTGTACACACCGGCCGCGTTGCGCGGGCGCGGCCTCGCCTCCGCCACCGTGGCTGCGTTGACCCGCCTGCTCCTCGACGAGGGACGGCACTTCTGCTGCCTCTACACCGACGTCACCAATCCGATATCGAACGCGATCTATGCCAAGCTCGGCTACCGTCCGGTGTCAGAAGCGGCGCTGTACGCCATACCGTGCTAAGTGACCGCCTCCTCCGCGCCGCCCTCTGGGCGTCGGTTGCGCTCAACACCCTCGGCGTGGTGGTCTTCACCCTGCCGGCGCTCGGGCACACCACGCCCCTGCTGCCACTCGCGGTGCCGCCATACTTCGCGGCGCAGATCGGTTTCACGATCGCACTCTTCGGCTGCGTCTACGCGTGGCTCGCGACGCAGGAGCACATCAATCGACCCTTGATCGTCGTCGGTGGTCTCGGCAAGCTCGGCTTTTTCGGATTGACGCTCGCCTATGCGCTCGCCGGTGATCTCCCGCTTTCAATGGCCGTCAACGCGACCCCCGATCTGATCCTCGCCGCCGCCTTCCTCATCTGGGCGCGCCAGCCACGATGACGGCCACGCCGACATCCCTCCTCGCTGCCGGCCTGGCGACCGTCCTCGTGGCGCTCGCCCTGCTGCACCTCTACTGGATGGTGCGCGGTGTCGGAACCGGCACCGCGGTGCCCACCCGGACCGATGGCACCCCGCTGTTCCGACCGGGACGAGTGGCGTCGCTGACTGTCGCGCTCGCCCTTGGCGCAGCCGCACTCCTTGTGCTGCTTCGGGCACGGCTGATCGACCTCGGACTGCCACTCGTGATGGTCCGCCTCGGCATCTGGGGGGTGGCGGCTGCCTTCGCTGCTCGGACCGTCGGCGACTTCCACTTCGTCGGACTGTTCAAGTCGGTCCGGGGAACGCCGTTTGCCCGCTGGGACGATCGGCTGTTCACCCCATTGTGCCTGGCCATTGCGCTCGCGACCGCGATCCTGGCGACGACGACGGAGTAGCGCTCCCCACCCTCGTGCGGCGCTGACTCACAATGCGCCACCGGTGAAGCATCCGGCCCGCCGGGCCAACCGCAACCATCCGACCCCTCCGAGCATCAACTTTTCCGGTGTGCACCCCGTACGGGTGGCAACACCCTTCTCGCGAGGCAGTCGCTCGCGAGTCGATTCCCCTGCCTGGAGCCATCTGATGATTCGTGCCCGAACCCTGCTCGCCCTGTTGGTGGGTCTGCCCTTGGCGGCGAGCGGCCAGTCCGGCGCAGTGCGCTATGACCAGTCGAACCGTATCGACATCAAGCTTCCCCCCGAATTGGCCCGGAACCCCGAGATCATGGCCAACATGGGGCGGATGCCCAAGGCCTCGACGAGGCCGATGCAGCTGCGCTTCACCCCCCAGGCCGCCCTCTTCGGCCCGGCCCCGGCGGCGGCAGCGCCGGGCGCCCCTGCGGGAATGGTGGGAACAACCGTGATGATTGGTGGGCCAGGCGGTGGTGGCGGTCGCGAAATGATGGTTCGCGACATGGACGTGTCGATGGCGAGCGGGGGGAGCTTCGCCTTCTTCGGCGGCGGCGGCAGTGGGATGGACGCGGTGACCGGTGCCTTCACCGACCTCGAAAGCGGCAGCTACATCGAGCTCCGGTCGCTGCTCGGTCGGACCTTCCGGATCACCGATAGCCGGCCGGCCATCGGCTGGAAGCTCACGGGCGAGTCGGCACAGTTCCTCGGCTACCCCGTCTTCCAGGCGATCGCCAAGCAGGACAGTTCCACGATCGAGGCGTGGTTCACGCCCGACATTCCCGTGTCTGCCGGCCCCGCCCAGTACGGCGGCCTGCCGGGTCTGATCCTCACGCTCGCGATCGATTCCAATCGCGTCGTCTTCACCGCCACCGGTGTGGATCTCAAGACCCCGGTCGAGAAGATTGCGGCGCCCTCCGAGGGCAGCAAGGTGAGCCGGGCCGAGTATGACAAGATCCTCAAGGAGAAGCAGGACGAGATGGCGAAGTCGCGTCGCGGACGGGGGAACTAGGATGCCGTTCGTGTCACGTCGCCTTCGGGCCGTCGCCGTCATGGCGGCCGCCCTGATCGGATTGGCCGCGTCGGCCAAGCCCGCCGCCGCCCAGCAGTTCAACGTTCGCGGCGTCGTCGTCGACTCCGCCAAGAAGCCCGTCTCGGGTGCCATGGTGGTGGCCTTGACCCGGAAGGACTCGGTCATCGCCGCGTTCGCCACCTCCGGCGGCTCCGGGGGCTATGTGTTGTCGCGCCTGGCGCCCGGCAACTACATCCTCCAGGTCACCCAGATCGGCTCGAAGCCGTATCGCCGCGACTTCACCCTCGGCGCGGCCGCCTTCACGGCGGACACCGTGACGATGGTGGGCGCAGGCCCCATCAAGCTCAACGATCTCGTGGTGAACGCCGAGCACATTCCGATCGTGAACAAGCCGGATACGCTTGAATTCAATGCGGCGGCGTTCAAGACCCGCATCAACGCCACGACCGAAGAGCTGCTCAAGCGGTTGCCCGGCGTGACGGTCGACGCCGATGGCACCATCACCGCGCAGGGCAAGACGGTGCAGCAGGTGCTGGTCGACGGCAAGGAGTTCTTCGGCAACGACCCGAAGATGGCGACCCGCAACCTGCCGGCTGCCGCAGTCGACAAGGTGCAGGTGTTGCAGAAGAAGTCCGACGCCGCCGAGTTCTCGGGGATCGATGACGGCAACGAACGGACGACCGTCAACCTCGTGCTCAAGCCGAATGCGCGCGTCGGTTACTTCGGCCGCGCGGTGGCGGGTGCCGGTCCGAAGCCGAAGACCGATGCGGCGTTCGCGGGCCCGAAGGGCGACGACGCACGCTACACCGGGGCACTCAACCTCAACCGCTTCTCGCCCGTGACCCAGCTCTCCCTGGTCAGCAACCGCAACAACGTCGGGCAGTCGGGCTTCTCGTTCGGCCCCGAGGCGGTGCTGATGGGCCGCGGCAGCGGCGGCGCCGGTGGTCTCGGCAGCGGCTTCAGCGAGACGATGGCGATCGGCCTCAACGGGAGCCGGCAGTTCGCCAAGAACAGCTGGCTGCGCGGGAGCTATTTCCTCAGCACCGCCGACAACCGTCAGCAGGCGTTCACCGATGACCAGCTCCTTCAGGGCGCGTCGATCTCCGCGAACCGGCACGAGACGGCGACGACCCAGTCGGACAACACCTCCCATCGCCTGAACGTGAACGGCCAGCACGCCTTCAACGACTGGAACCAGCTCCGCTTCCGCGGCAACTTCAGTGCGGGAACGAGCAGCTCCGACAACATCTCGGCGCAGGAGACGCGCCTGCCGAATGGCGCGCTCCAGAACAGCGCCAGTTCGACGGTGGCGACGGATGGCGACAACCTGAGCGGCGACGGGCGCTTCACGTTCTCCAAGCGCTTCAACCAGGCGGGGCGGTCGCTCATCGCCGAGGCGTGGGGTGAGCTGAGCAAGCCGGAACAGCGCTCGAACCTGGCGTCGACCACGACGCTGGCCGGGGCGCCGGGCGGCACCACGATCCGCGACCTGCTGCAGCAGCAAAACCGCGATAGCCGGACCTTTACAACCGGCCAGCGCCTCGGCCTCACCGAACCGCTCGGCAAGGGGAAGGTGATCGAGTTGTACGGCCAGCACCGGGCCATTTCCGAGGACCAGACGTACGACGTGAATGACCTGGTGAACGGCACGCCGGTCCCGAACCTTGATCTCAGCCGGGCCTTCGAGCGGACCTACAGCTATCTGCAGGGCGGGACGCGCTTCAGCCACAACACCCAGGCGCTCCGGTGGGTCCTTGGCGCCGAAGTCCAAACCTCGGACCTGCAGGGGACGATCATCGGGCGCAACGAGTCGATTGACAACGGCTTCACCAACGTGCTGCCGTCGGCCAACCTGCGCTACCAGTTCAATCAGGGCAGCAACGTCAGCGTGAACTACCGGACGTCGACGCGCGACCCCTCGCTCAACGAGCTGCAGCCGTTCGTCGACAACACCGACCCGCTGCGGACCTACGTCGGCAATCCGAACCTGACGCCGCAGTACCAGCACAGCCTCTCGGCCGACTTCCGGCGCTTCGACCAGTTCACGTTCCGGAATGTTTACGTGTACGGCAACGTCGGCTACAACCGCAACCAGATCGTGCAATCGCGGGTGATCGATGCGCAGGGCCGCCAGACCGTCATGCCGGTGAACCTCGGCGACGGCTGGAACGGCAACGCCGGCGTGAACCTCGGCTCGCCGGTCCGCTCCCTGGGGGCGCAGGTGGATGTCGACTACAGCTACAATCGCTCGGTCGGCCAGGAACTCGTCAACGCCGTCACGAACGAGAGCCGCAATTCGTCGCACAACATCGGCCTCCGCCTGCAGAACCGCTCCAAGGAGGTCTTCGACCTCAATGCCGGCGCGCGGTGGGGCTTCAACAAGGTCGCGTATTCGATCAACAGTGCCCTCAACCAGAGCTACCTGACCAGCACCTACTACGGTGACGGCACCTGGTTCCTGAGCAAGACGCTGTCGGCCAACGTCAGCGGCAACTACCAGGTCTACGACCAGAAGCTCTTCGGGCCGCGGGACAACATCTTCATGCTTGGCGGGTCCATCGGCGTGCAGATGCTCGACAACCGGGCCGAGTTCCGGCTCTACGGCGTCGACCTGCTGAACGAGAACAACGGGATCTCGATCTCGAGCACGAGCAGCTACATCCGCCAGCGCCAGTCGCCGACGCTCGGCCGCCGGGTGATGGTACAGTTCAGCTATTCGCTCGGCTCGAACCTCTCCCCGGCCGGTGGCGGCGGCATGCGCGGCCGGTAACGGCGGATAGCACCTGCCCCACACGAAACCGCCGCACCGGACGTCCCGGTGCGGCGGTTTTGCCATTCCCCCTCCGCCCTTCCCCTGAAGGGTTGAGGGGACTTGACAGCCCGCCGCCACGGCGTAGCTTCCCCTTACCTCTTCAGGGGAATAAGATGGCGGACCTCGACCTCCTGCACGGCACCCTCGACCTCATCATTCTCAAAGCGCTGATCTGGGGACCGTCGCATGGTTATGCCGTGGCGCGCTGGGTCGCGGATACCACCGGGGAGGAGCTGCAGGTGGAGGAGGGCGCCTTGTACACCGCCCTGCACCGGATGGAAAAGCGGGGCTGGATCGCCGCCGAGTGGGGACTCTCCGAGAACAATCGGAAGGCGAAGTTCTATCGCCTCACGCCGGCGGGCCGGAAGCAGCTGCGCGACAAGGCAGAGATGTGGCAGCGCTATGCCCGTGCGGTTGCCCGCGTCCTGAGCACCACCTGAGGCCCTCCGATGAACATCTCTCCCCGCTTCCGGCGACTCTTTCGGATTGAACGCGGCCTCGAGGACGTCCCGACGGCGGTCGCCGACGAATTGCAGTTCCACTTCGACATGACGATCGAGGAGCTCGTCGCGGCAGGGATGTCTCGCGACGAGGCGACTCGCGAAGCGCACCGACGGTTCGGAGACCTCGAGCGGACGCGCCTGGATTTGCACGGCCTTGACCGTGCCCGCGTCGTAGTCGAACGTCGAGCCCGGTGGTGGAGTGGCGTCCGACAGGACCTCCGGTACGCGGTCCGCGGCCTTCGCGGATCGCCTGGCTTCACGCTCGGCGTGATGCTCACGTTGGGCTTGGGCATTGGCGCCAACGCGACGATGTTCGCGATCATCGACCCGTTGCTCTTCCGCCCTCCGGCCTACCTCCGCCACCCTGACCGGGTCAACCGTCCCTTCGTGGGCACGGTACAACAAGGCACCGAGGCCTTTCAGGGCTCCTTCAGCTATCGCCAATACCTCGATCTGGTCAGCGACACGCGATCCTTCGAGCGTGTCGCCGGCTATTGGGCGACGAACCTCGCCGTTGGCACTGGAGACAACGTCCAGGAGCAACGGATCACCGGCCTCAGTGCCTCCATTTGGCCCATGTTCTCGGCACGTCCCGTCCTCGGCCGCTTCTTTGGCGCGGACGAGGACCGCCTCCCCTTCGGCGAACCGGTCGTCGTCGTGAGTTGGCCCTACTGGCAGGCCAGGCTCGGCGGCCGAACGGACGTCCTCGGACAGCAACTCCGGATCGGGAAGCTGAGCTACACCATCATTGGCGTGGCGCCCCGTGACTTCCTCGGCTTCGAGTTGCGTCGCTCGATCGGCTTCGTGCCGCTCACCAACCTCGCCGCGAACGTGTTCGAGGATCGCGGAGTGGGCCAGCGCTTCTCCGACACGTACAACATGAACTGGTTGCGTCTTGTGACGGAGCGCAAGGCGGGCATCACAACCGCGGTGGCCACGGCCGACCTCCAACAGGCCGTGGTTCGCTCCCTCGAGCGACGCGCCCTGGAGCAGCCGGGTCGTCGCCCAATCTCGGAGATCAGGCCGCGCGCGATGCTTGCCCCCGTGCAGGAACAGGCGGGCCCCAATCAATCTTCCACGACCCGCGTCGGCACCTGGCTCGTGGGCGTCGCGCTCGTCGTGCTCCTGATTGCCTGCGCCAACGTGGGGAACCTGCTCCTGGCGCGGGCGCTCCGACGCCGACGGGAGATCGCGGTTCGACTGGCCCTGGGCGTCACACGCGGGCGACTCCTCACGCAGCTGCTCACCGAGAGCCTCCTGCTCGCCACTTTGGGAGCGGGCGCCGGATTGTTCGTGGCTACCTGGAGCGGATCGATCGTGCAGCGCGCCTTGGCGCCCGACACTGAACCGATCGGCATCCTGTCCGACACGCGACTCCTGGTCGTCGCCGGCATCACCATGACCTTCACCGCGATCGTGTGCGGCCTCGCGCCGGCAATGCTGGTATTCCGTGCCGATCTCGTGGCTAGCCTGCGGGGAGGGGTCAGGGAAGGCGGTGGGCCGCGTTCACGACTGCGCAGCGGGCTCCTGATCGTGCAGGGGGCCCTGTCCATGTTGCTCCTGGTTGGCGCGGCCCTCTTCGTGCGGTCCTTGCACGCGGTTCGTGCCGAGCCGCTGGGCTACGATCCCGCTCAGATCACATACCTGGAGCAGAATCTTCGCGGCGTCCCGATGGCTGACGAGGAGCGCTATCGGTTGCTCGACCGCCTCGTCGCTCGCGCCGAGGCACTCCCCGGGGTCGTCGCCGCCACGCGGACCACCAGTGTGCCGTTCTGGACGGACTGGAGCATCGACCTCTTCGTCCCCGGCATCGACTCGGTGGGCAAGCTCGGCGACTTCATCCTGCACTCCGTGAGCAGCGGATACTTCCGGACCATGGGAACCGCCATCGTACAGGGCCGTGGCTTTGCCGATACCGACCGTGCCGGCAGCGAGCGGGTCATAGTCGTCAGTCGGTCGATGGCCCACGTCATCTGGCCCAACCAGCCGGCGCTCGGGAAGTGCGTCAAACTCGAGGCCGATTCGCTGCCGTGCCACGTCGTCGTCGGGGTCGCGGAGGATATCAAGCGCGGATCCCTGAGCGCGGAGCCTGGGTTGCAGTACTACGTCCCCGCTTCCCAGTACCCTGCAGGCGCCTTCGGCATTCTCGTCCGGACGACGATGCCTGCGGCGTCAACGGCCGAGTCGCTCCGCCGGGCCTTGCAGGCCGAAATGCCTGGTCCAGCCTATCTCACCGCCCAGCCACTCGATCGCCTTATCGCTCCCCAGCTGATCCCCTGGGAGCTCGGCGCCACGATGTTCACGCTGTTCGGTGGATTGGCACTTCTGGTCGCGAGCGTTGGCCTTTACAGCGTCCTTGCCTATGGCGTGGCCCAGCGGCGGCAGGAGTTGGGCGTCCGAATCGCCCTCGGGGCAACGGTCGTCTCCGTCGTCCGCCTGGTCGTGCGCGATGCGATGCAGTTGATGGTGGTGGCCGTGGCGCTCGGGCTCTGCGCCGCCCTTGCCGCCGCGCGGTGGGTGGAGCCGCTGCTGTTCCACACGTCGCCACGCGACCCGGTGGTCCTCGCCGGGGTGGCCGCGGTCCTGTTGCTGGTGAGTCTGGCGGCCGCCTTTGCCCCGGCCTGGCGCGCGGCGCATGTCGACCCAGCCATCGCGCTCCGCAGCGAGTAGCCCCAAGCTGGCCAGAAGAAACCGCCGCACCGGGACATCCGGTGCGGCGGTTTTGCATTGCGGTCCTACTGGTGGTTCAGTTGCCGAGCGCCTTCTTCAGCGCGGCCGATCCGCCGAGCACCGGCAGCGTCACCGAGGTGCCATCGAGGTCGATGGTCAGTTCGGTGCCCGGCGCCGGGTGGATCGTGAAGCCCAGGTCACTGGAGAAGATCATCAGGCCGAGCTGCTGGCCGGGCTTGATGATCTGGTCGTCCGGCTGGAGCGGGAAGGTCAGCGTGACGAACTTCCCGGGCTGGAGCGGCTCGCCCGGCTTCTTCGAGGTGTAGTCGGCCGCGCCCTTGAGTGACTTGTAGTTCTGCGGGTCGGCCCAGCCACGCGTCACCACACCCACCTGCCCCGCGCTGCCGATGTTGGCCGGCTCGAATGGCAGCGTCACGAGGTACACCGAGAGGTTCGCGGCCGCCTTGTTCGCGGCCAGCTTCAGCGTGACCACCGTGGTGCCCGAGAGGTGGACCGAGTCCTTGAAGATCGGCAGCGCGTACAGCAGCCGGTTCGGCGACGACGCGGCCAGCGCCATGTCGCCCGGCTTGACGTGCCAGTCGTCGACCAGCTTCTCGATGCCCTGCTTGCCGGTCGTCATGAACGCCAGCGCACCGACGCCGTTGCCGCCCTTGGCCAGCTTGAGCTTGACGGGCTTGGTACCCGGGATCGGGAAATCGGCGTAGAAGGTCGGCGCCGCAGCACCACGGCCGCCACCGGCGACCGTCGCCGTCGACTGCACGATCATCGCGCGCGGGAGATTCTCGACACCGTTGTCGACGCCGTAGAGATAGTGGGCCCACCACTTGTTCTGGATGTCGGCCGGCGGCGGCGCGCCGTGCCCGCCCTGGCTCATGTAGATCTTCGACGACTTGTTGATCTTCTTGAGCGCATCCCACATCCGGGTGCTGTTGTCGGGCATCACGTTCCAGTCGTTGAAGCCGTGGGCGAAGAGCACCGCGGCCTTCACGTTCTTGATGTACTTGGTCTGGTCGCGCAGCTCCCAGAGGTCGTTGTAGTCACCGTGCTCGCGATCCTGGAAGCTCTTGAAGATCCCATCCCGCCAGATCGAGTCGCACGTGGCGCGCACGCGGCCGCTGTGGATGAAGTCATAGAGGACGTCGATGTCCTCGCCGAGATAGCCGCCGGGCGAGCGCACCAGGCCGTAGCTGCGGTAGTAGCGGTAGTCGGAGGTGTTCGGCGAGATCGGGATGATCGCCTCGAGCCCCTTCACGCCGGTGGTCGCCGTGGCCATCGGCATCGCGCCCTCGTAGGAGGTGCCGTACATGCCGACCTTGCCGCTCGACCACGACGTCGCCGACACCTGCTCGTTGCCGTCGACCGTGGTGTAGCCCTTCGCGCGACCATTCAGCCAGTCGATCACGAACGAGGCGGAGGTCCGCTCCGAGGTGTCGCCCGAGCTCGGGCAGCCCATCGACAACCCGGTGCCGGCCTGTTCGGCGGCGACCGTCGCGAAGCCGCGCGGCACCCACTGGGTGGCGTAGCCGACGCGGATCGGCGGGTTCTCCATGAACGCACGCTTGGGCACGTCGGTCCGCTTCGGGCCGGCGACGCCGAGCTCATGCTCGACATTCCAGTTGGCGGGGTTGTTCGTGGGGCCGATGTAGGGCGACGCCAGCATGATGATCGGCACCTTCAGACCAGCCTTCTCGGCGGCACCCGGTCGGACGATGTCGGCGTGGACGCGGTCCATCTTGCCGTCGTGGTCGGAGTCAAAGTTCGTCTCGACCCAGACCCGCTGCTTCACGAACTGGGCAGTGTCGGCGAACTCGGTGACCGGCATCACCATGCCGTCCTTGATGATCGGTCCGATCTTTCCCATCGTCGCCATCGCGGAGACCGGGGCGATCGGCGCGGGGCCGCCGGCGCGCCCCTGGGCGGAGAGGGTGGCCGTTCCAGTGAGGGCCAAGACCGCAACCAGTGCGGCGTGGCGACGAGGGAGCATCGTGGGCAGAACCTGTGACATGCTGAGGCACCCAGCTGAGGGAGGAACCGACAGAAACGGGCGGGCGGGCGGAGACGACAGTTGACTGGTGAAGCAATTTCGAGTTGTCAACAATCACAAGTACGCCGATCGAGCGCAACTTGTTGCGGCTGGCGCGAACCACGGGCGGGTGGTATCTCGGAAGGGTGGCCAGAACGCCGTTCCGGGCGAGCTGCGCCTGACAGAAGCGGGTGCCGGCACCCGAGGTGGTGCCTCGTCCACCGACGTCCCCATATAGCTTCCATGCGTTCGCCCCCGACCCGACACCTGGGAGGCCTCGAATGAGACTGCCACTCGTCCTCACGATGCTTCTCCTGCTCCCGGCAGGTGCACGGGCGCAGGAGCGACCAACCCTCGACGATTCCCTGCTTCGCCGCTATGCCGAGGCCACACCCTGCCCCTCGCAGCCCCCGGCGGCCTGGCTCAAGGGCGATTCCGAGATTGCGCGCAAGCCAATCTGTACCGTCGTGGCGATGGCGGCAGCACGACTGGCCGCAGACCAGGACCCCGCCGTTCGCACGTTGGGGGTGTCGCCCGCGTGCGTCTCCTCTATCGGAATGACCGGATGGGGGCAACCGACCCCGATGTATCGGACCGATCAGCCGGCCCAGCGGGTATCGAGCGGCCCACGTGAGTACTTCGCCGTGTGGGGGGTCACCTTCGTCGGCGAGGACTCAAACTCCGTCCACGTGTCGGTGAACCGCTTCACCGGCGCGGCCAGCCACCGGACACGTGTCATCGACGCGAGGAACCCGATGCCCAAGGCCTGCCGATGAAGGCGGTCGTCGCGATTGGCCTCGCCTTGGGCCTCCACGCGACGGCCATCCTCCACGCGCAGCGCGTCGTGACCCGCGACAGCGCCGGCGTTCGGATCGTCACGTCGCCACCACGGAGCAAGCTCCCCGTCGCCTTCCGAGTGGGGCCGCAGCTCTGGGATGTCGGCGGCCTCAATGACGATCCCGCCCGCGAGCTCGGTCGGGACGGCGCCCCGCACGTGACGGCGCACCAACTGCTCCCCGTCCGTCACTGACCCGGGCCGAATCCTTCATGGCCATCACACCTGCTGCGAGGAAGTGCGTGACCATCCGACACACTGCCGGCCGCCATCACCCACGGGCAGGTCGCCTCCGAGTGACTGGCATCACCGTCATGCTCGCGGCCCTGCTGATCGCGCAGGGGGCTGGGCAGGCAACCACGATACGCGCCGATGGACCACCGGCATGGGGGACCAACGTCCGCCTCACCTTGGAGCGGACCGTTGGCACGTTGGACGGCCCACCCGAGTATGCGCTCAATTCCGTCGGGTATCTGGCCGGCACGTTGAGCGGGGCGTTCTATCTGTACGATCACCGGGACCACCAGATCCGTTTTTACGACGCCGGCGGGAAGTTCGTGCGCCCGATCGGACGCAAAGGTTCCGGCCCGGGCGAGTATCAGCAGTTGATGGGGATGGGGTTGATCGGCGACTCAAGCTTGGTGACGTGGGACGCCGGATTGCTCCGGCTCACCTATTTCAAGCCGGACGGCACCCCGCTCTCGTCCGTCACGCCTCGACTGAGCAGTTCGATGTTCGGCAGCAACCTCTTTGGGGTCGACCGTTCCGGAATCGCCTCCATCATGGTCGCGTCGCCATCCAAGCAGGATACGTCGTTCTACATCCGGATGCGCCGAGACGGTAGCATCCTCGATTCGGTTCGCTTCTACAGCGGGAGCGAAATGGCGTTTTCCCTCTCCACACCGGAGGGGAGCCGGGTCAATTTCGCCACGCAGTCGCTCGGCCGACCGTACCCATGGGGTGGCCTGGTCACCGCCGTAACCACGACCCTCGGGTTCACCATCCGCCAAGGTACGCGCGCGCTCACCGTCACCCGACGATTCACGCCACTGCCAGTCCAGTCGGGGGAAAAGGCCGATTACCAAGGGTTTGCCAAGATGTTCAACGGCCGCAAGGACGTCCAGGCGGAAGGACTGATTGCCATTCCCGACATGAAGCCGGCCTTGCGCGACCTGCAGCTCGATCGCGATGGCCGCGTCTGGCTCGATATCTATACCGTCGCCGAACAGCAGAGCGCTTCCACCACCCGCACCCGATCCACTGGGCCCAGGCTCACCTGGCGTGAGCGCACCACGTTCGAGGTCTTCTCCGCCGTGGGGACATACCTCGGCAAGGTCGCCCTCCCGCTCGGCCATGAGTTCGCCGACGCGCGTGGCGACCGGGTCTGGACGGTGACGAAGGGCCCGGACGACGAGATTCAAATCGCGATCTTTCGCATCGAACACCGGTAGCAGTCCCAGAATGGCACAAATCGCCGACCCGATCCGTCTGAGTAGCATCATCCAGCGGTGGTCGACATCGTCGGTGACCTGTTCAGTTGAATCCAGGGAGTCTTACGATCGAATGAACCGCTCCACGACCCTCCTCGACGCCGCCGACCTCACCGTCAGCCGCTTCGACCACCCTCCGCACGAGGCGCACGACGATCCCGATCGCGAAGAGGGTCGCCACTTCGGCATCGCCTTCGTGCGAGAGGGCCGGTTCGGCATTGGGACGCAGTGGCTCCGCTCTGGCGCCGTGCTGCTCACCCAACCCGGGGTCGCCGTCTCCTGCCGACATGGTTCCCGATACCCGACGGATGTCTGTGTCGCCATCAGCTTCAGTGACGCAGCGGTTGCACCGTTCGAGCACGGATGGAGCCGCGCCGGTTGGCACGCACGGCAGCGCCCGACGCCACGCCTCGCCCTCGTGCAGCGGCGCCTGGCGCTTGCCATCGATGACGCGGACGCCTTCGCCACCGAGCGCTGGTCGCTCACCGCGCTTGCCGCACTTGCCATGGAGAGCCGCGACGCCCGCGCGCGAGGGAGCTACGCGCCGCGTCCCGCTGACATCGAGGCCGTGCTGGCCTGCTGCCGCACCATCGAGCGAGACCCCACCGCGAGGCAACTCGTGGCTGCGCGCGCACGCGCCGTCGGGATGACGTCCACCCAGCTGACGCATCACTTCCGACGATACCTCGGGGTCTCGCCGCACCAGTATGTGCTCTCGTGGCGGCTCGCCGCCGCGACGGACCTCCTCGATCAGGGCTGTTCCGTCTCGGAGAGTTGCTGGCGCTCGGGCTTCGAGAACCTCAGCCATTTCTGCCGCAGCTTCCTGCGTGCCTTCGCGGTCCGCCCCTCCACCTGGCGCTCGCTGCCGGCGGCCGAAAGACGACGGAAAGTGCAAGCCGTGCGGAGCGCCGTGCCCTAGGATTCCGCCTCACTTCAAGGAGGAATCATGCGGTATGGCAATTACCTGGCGCTGGTGCTCGCGGTGAGCGCGCCCAGCACGATGACGGCGCAGGCAGCGCCGAGCGTCGCGGGGACGCTCCCTGCGACCGAGCTCAGGGCGCTCGAGGCGATCCGGAAGGACGTCTGGGTGCACTGGTTCACTGGCGACACGGCGGGGCTGCATCGGGTGCTGCCTCCCGAGCTGATCGCGATCAGTCCCGACGGCTCACCCTGGCAGACGCTCCAGCAGACGCTCGATGGGTCGGTCAAGTTCAAGGCGGCTGGCAACAGCCTCATATCGGTCGCGTTCGAGGGGACGACAGTCCACCGCTTTGACTCGGTGGTGGTGATGTTCTCGCAGTACGTGGTCGTGACCGAGCGGGCTGGGCAACGAAGCACCCAGCGGGGCCGAGCCACCGAAGTGTTCGTCCGCAAGGATGGCCGGTGGGTGCATACCTCGTGGCACCTGGACGTCATCACGTAATCCGATCCCTCTGATTCCCTGACTGTCCCTGGAGTCTCGCCACGGCAGGTGCCGATCGAGCCACCGGAAGATCGAGCGTGCGGTGGGTCACGGTGTTTGTCATGGCGATCCGAGTGCGCCCATGGCACAGCACGTGAATCACCCATGCCTCTGAGAGCTCGCCCCGCCTTCCTTCCCGCCTCTTCGCGCTGCTACTCGTCCCGGGCACACTTGCGTTGGTCGTTGCCGCGGAATGGCTGGCCGGTGGTGGCCGGGCGATGTCCGGCGACCGAGCGATGGGCTTCGGCCTCCTCACCCTCCTCCTGATTCCACCGTTCGCCATCAGTGCGGTGACGCTCCCGCTCTCCTGGTGGCTGCTTCGCCACGCGCCGGCACGCCGTCTACTGCTCTTCTCGGGGACCGTGCTCCTGGGCTATGTCGCGTCCACAGTGATGGTTGGATGGATGATCTTTCGCGTGGTATCGCCCACCCGTGGCGGACTCGCCGACACCCTCACCTTCTGTGTCCTCCCCTTCGCCCCGATCGTCCTGGCGTTGACCGCCAGCCACATTGTCTGGGGCAGGCGGACTTCCCCGATGGCGACTCCCGCCCCAGATTCTGAGACCCCTTCCCCGGAGCCGCCATGCCCCCCATCGACAACGGTCACGTCACCGACGGAGACCACTGCCGCGTGATTGCGGGCACTCATAAGGGCAAATACGGCACAGTGCGGGACATCAACATGAGTAAGGGTGGCAACGTCACCATCACCGTGGTGCAATCAGATGGCGACCGATTCAAGACGCTCGCCCGGAACGTCCTCGTGGAGCCTCGGCAAGATCGTCGCACCCGCTGATCCTCCCACCCACCGCTCTCAGGACCTGAACGAGATGGCCCTCACGCTGACCGACGAGGCGAGGAAGCAGGCGCTCGCTTCCATCACCCGCTTCTGCACCGACGAGCTCGAGCTGGAGGCAAACACCGTGCAGTCGACGTTGCTGCTCAAGTTCTTCCTGGCCGAGCTCGGTCCGACGATCTACAACACGGGAGTCGCGGATGCCCAGGCATTCCTGCGCGACCGCCTCGCCGATCTCGAGGCAACGTGCTACGAGCCAGAGTTCGTGTATTGGCCCAAAGAGTCATCGGTCCGCCGGAAGCGTTAGTCCTCCCGTCGACCCGCCAGGTCACTGCATTCACGGGAGCTCGCCACCGATGCGACGGGCCGCATCTGGGTGGAGCGTCACAGGGCGCAAGGCTTTCTGTGGGAGGCCTGGCAAGGCGACAAGGTGGTCGGCGCCTTCGCCCGATACCGGGAGGAGGACGGCCGATACGAGGTGCACATGTATCGCATCCGGAAGTAGCACTCCCCCGGCACGGAACTTCCCGACTACTGCACCATCAGGTTCCGGGCCGGATCGACCGTGGCCGCACGATAGGCCGGGACGAGCACCGCGGCCAGGGCCACGAGGAGCAGCAGCACGCCGCAACTGACGAAGGCTCGCAGGTCGATCGGTGCCACGTCGACCAGCAATGACTGCATCACCCGGGTGAGCATCGCCGCGCCGACCAGCCCGACGAGCGCCCCGGGAATCACGATGCGCGCTGCCCACCGCAACACCAAGGTCACCACCTGGCCACGCGTCGCTCCCAATGCCGCGCGCACCGCGAGTTCCCGCGTCCGCTGCGCCACCGCATGCACCAGCACGCCGTAGATGCCCAATGCCGCCAGCAGCAAGGCCATGCTGGCGAAGCCCGTCAGCAACGTGAGCGTCAACAGTCGCGGCGCAAGCTGCCCCTCGAGCCGTGCCTGCATCGTCCCCAGGTCCGCGGGCACCTGTGGGTCGATCGCCCGGAGTCTGTCCTGCACCGCGGCAATGAGTTCCGGTGACGCCGTGGTCGCCCGCGCCACGAGGGTCATGCTCTGCGTCCATACCGGAAGCTGCCGCGCCGCCGTATACATCTCCGGCAGAACCTCGGCCTCAGGGCCCCACTGACGAACGTCCCCGACCACTCCCACGATCGTGACCCACGGCGCGGGGGTTCCGTCACGCTGGAACTCCATGCTGGACGCCCGGACCCGCTTGCCCAGCGGACTCTCGGCACCCCAGTAGCGACGGGCCATCGCCGCGTTGATGACGGCGACGCGTTCGCTGCCGGGGCGATCGGCGGCCGAGAGCCGACGCCCCGCGAGCAGCGGCACGTTCATCGTCTCGAGGTAGCCATCCGTGATCGCGCGGTAGCCGGCACCGGCACCCGGCTCATCCCGACCCTCGATCTCCACGAACGAGCTCCCTGCCATCCCCAGAGGAATCCAGTTCGCAGCGCCCGCCGCCGCGACGCCGGGAATCGTGGCAATCGCCTCCCTCGCCTGATCCCAGTAGGCCATGCGCCGCTCCGGCATGGTGTCGTACCGAGTCCCGGAGAGGGTCACTTCCGCCGTGACCACGCCGCGATCGAAACCGAGGTCGCGTTCGAGCAGCGTCCGGAACGAACGGATGAGGAGCCCCGCCCCGATCAGCAGCAGCAGCGCAAGCGCGACCTCACCGCCAACCAGGAGCCCGCCCGCGAGGCCTCGACCGCTTCGCGTCGCGGTGCGTCCCCCCGCCGCCAACAACTGGTGGAGGGACGTCCGCGATCCAACCAGCGCCGGGACGATACCCGCCACCACGCCAACCACCACCGAGAGCGCGACGGCAAACGCGACGACCCCGACGTCGAGCCGCACCTCGCCGCTGCGCGGGATCTGTGCGCCCCATGCTGCGAGCACGGCGCGAAGGCCCAGCATCGCCAGGCCGATACCGACGACGCCACCAGCAAGGGCAAGCAGAAGATGCTCGATCAACAGCTGCTGGATCAGCCGGCCACGCCCGGCGCCGATCGAAGCGCGGATCGCCATTTCGACGCTGCGTGCTGCCCCTCTGCCCAGGGTGGCCGTGGCCACATTGGCGCAGACTATCAGGAGCAACAGCGCGACGGCGCCCATCAAGAGCCGGAGGTAGACTGCCGAGTCACCGATGATGACGTCGTGCAGCGGCGTCACGCCGACCGCGTAGGAATAGAGGGCCTGCGGGTCGGTCGCACGGATCCCCGCAGCGATTCGGCTGAGATCGGCCGCCGCCGCCGTCGGCCCCACCCCGGGGGCGAGTCGCGCGATCGCGATGAAGTTGATGTTCGTGCGTGCGCCCTCGCCACGAAAGGTCCGAGGGATCCACAGCTCGGTGCCTTCCGGGTAGACATCGCTGTTGGCGACCACCCCGACGATGGTCAGCGGGCGAGACTCCACGCGGACGACCATGCCGAGCGCGGGATCTGCGCTGAACTGGCGACGCCAGACCGCTTCGCTGACCACGGCCACCGGTGCGCCCCCTGCCACCTCGTCGGCGGTCACACCGCGACCGGCGATGAAGCGAGTCCCCAGCACCCGGAAGAAGTCGGCGGAGACCGAGGTCGCCGTCACGCGAACTGACTGATCCCCGTTCGCGAGGCTCAGCCGGGCGCCGCGGCTGTGGAGCGCGGTCGTCTCGAGACTTCGATTCTCGCGCTGCCAGTCGGTCCAGTCTGCCGCGGACACCGCGTCAATCTGCTGACCCAACGAGTCCTGGCCCGTCAGGACCACCAATCGGCTCGGCGCCGGGAATGGCAACGGCCGGAGGAGGATGCGTTCGACCAGTGTGAACATCATGGTCGCGACGCCGATGCCGAGCGCCAGGGTCGCGATGGCAAGGAGCGCGAAGCCCCGCGCACGCCGCCACTGCCGCACGGCGCCACGGAGGTCGCTCGCCAGGGCGCCGAACCAATCTCGCGATTCGAGGGAGCGGTGCCGATCGCGCGCGGCACGATGGAGCCGACGCCGCGCGTCCGCGAAGTCGCCGAACCGCTCCTGGGCATCGCGCGTTGCCTCCTCGAGCGACATGCCCGAGTGCATCAGGGCGTCAACCCGGAGTTGCAGGTGCGCCTCGAGCTCCTGGTCCATTTCGATCTCGGCGCGCGGGCGCAGCCGGAAGAATCGACGATAGTCGGCCATCCGGATCCTCCTCAGGCCAGTCGGCTGGTGAGCGAGAGGATCGACGTCACCGAGCGCGTGTAGCGCAGCCAGGTCTCCGTCTCGGCGCGCAGGTGCGCCCGCCCCGTGCGCGTGATGGAGTAGTACCGCGCGCGACGGTTGTTTTCCGTCGTTCCCCATTCCGCCGTCAGCCAGCCGCGTCCCTCCATCCGCTGGAGCGACTGGTACAGCGCGCTGTCGTCGATGGTGATCTCCTGCCCCGACTGTTGCTCGAGCCACGACGACACGCCGTAGCCGTGCATCGGTCCGAAGGACAGCGCCTTCAGGATCAGGAAATCGAGCGTCCCCTTGAGCAGCGGCAGGACTGGCTCGGCAAGCTTCGACATGGTACTCTCCCCGTATGTGCTAAGGTGAGAGATACCGGCGGGAATGCGCACCCGTCAAGGGTGGATTCGGCCCGCCGTCCCCGTGCCGCTCGTGGGACCCGCTTTCCCACTTTCGGACACGACCGCGTGGGCCGGCCCGTCGCATCGACCCGATGTGGCGCGGTGACAACGAGTTAGCCACGGCGCCCGCGGCATCTGTTTCGGCACAGTTCTTTCCTATACCGCAGTCCACTCGCCGGGATACCGCCGGCACCGCACCTCCTCTGCCCAGGACACTGACGTGGACGTCGCCCGCGCCAAGCAGCCGAATACCACTCGACGCAACCGACTCATCGGCGGCGGCGTCATTGTGCTCGCCCTGATCATCCTCGTGGCCCGGATGAAGCCCGCCGCCCCGACGGCAGAACGTCCCACGCTCTCGATCGATTCGGTCGTCTCCGGCGCCATGGTCCGCGAGGTGCGGTCGCCAGGATCGCTGGTTCCCGAACAGATCCGGTGGATCTCGGCCGTGGCCCCTGGCCGCGTCGAGAAGAAGCTCGTCCAGCCCGGCGAACGGGTCACCGCCGGAACGATCCTGATGGAGCTGAGCAATCCCGACGTCGAGATCCAGTTGCTGCAGGCGGAACGCCAGCTCACCGATGCCCAGTCGCAGCTGGTCTCGCTGCAGGTCACCCTCGAGACCCAGCGCCTGACCCAGGCCGGCGTGGTCGCGCAGACGCGGGCGGCCTACCTCGATGCCGTCCGCAATGCCGAAGCCAGCAAGTCGCTCATCGACCAACAGCTGATTTCCGTCTTCGATGCCGCCAAGGCGAAGGAACTCGCCGAGGACCTGACCGAGCGTCTCGGACTGGAGCGGCAGCGCCTCGCGATCTTCACCGACAACATCCCGGCCCAATTGGCCGTGCAGCGGGAACAGGTCGCCCGCCTCAAGGCCGTGGTCGAGTTCCAACGCTCGCTCGCGGGGGCGATGACGGTCCGGGCAGGCGCGGACGGCGTGCTCCAGGAGCTGCCGCTGGAAGTCGGCCAGTTCGCGACCAGCGGGACCACGATCGCCAAGGTCGTCCAGCCGGAACGGCTCAAGGCGGTGCTGCGCGTCCAGGAGAATCAGGCCCGGGACGTCGCCATCGGCCAGTCGGCGGTCATCGACACGCGCAACGGTTTGGTCCGTGGACGCGTCTCACGAATCGACCCCTCCTCCACCGGCGGGATGGTCTCGGTCGATGTCGCCCTCCTGGACTCGCTCCCCAAGGGCGCCCGACCGGACCTGAGCATCGACGGCACCATCGAGATCGAGCGGCTCGGCAAGGTGCTGCACGTGGGCCGACCGACCTATGGCCAGGCCAACGCCACCATCGGCCTGTTCAAGCTCTCGGCGGATGGCAACGAGGCGACGCGAGTCCAGGTCAAGCTCGGCCGCACCTCGGCCAACGCCGTGGAGATCGTGTCGGGACTGCAGGCCGGTGACCGGGTCATCCTGTCGGACATGTCGCGGTTCGACGCTGTCGATCGCGTGCGCGTGAAGTAACCCTGATTGCCTGAACGCCGTTTCCTGGACCATCGTCTCACACCGGAGAGCCCATGACGCCCCCTGCGCAACCCCTGATTCGCCTGGATGGACTCCAGAAGGTCTTCTATACCGACGAGGTCGAGACTCACGCCCTCTCCGAGGTCCACCTCGAGGTCCAGCGCGGCGAGTATGTGGCCATCTCGGGCCCATCGGGGTGTGGCAAGACGACGCTGCTGTCGTTGCTCGGGCTGCTCGACACGCCCACCGGCGGCGAATACTGGCTGGACGAGAAGCCGGTCGCCCAGCTCTCGCCGGCCGATCGGGCCCGGATCCGCAATCGCGAAATCGGCTTCATCTTCCAGGCGTTCAATCTCATCGGCGACCTCACCGTGTACGAGAACGTCGAGTTGCCGCTGACCTACCGCGGCATGGCACCGGCGGAACGGAAGGACCGCGTGATGTCGGCGCTCGAGCGCGTCGGGATGAGCCACCGCGTGCGGCACTATCCGGCCCAGCTCTCGGGCGGCCAGCAACAGCGCGTCGCGGTGGCGCGGGCGGTGGCCGGCGAGCCGCTGATCCTGCTGGCCGACGAACCCACGGGCAACCTCGACTCGACCAACGGTGAGGCCGTGATGCAACTGCTCCAGGAACTCCATCGCGGCGGCGCGACCATCATCATGGTGACCCACGACGCGCGCTACGAGAAGCACGCGGATCGGTCGATCCACCTCTTCGATGGTCGGGTCGTCGGCGACCAGGCCCTCGCCCTCACCAACGCGTAGCCGTCGGAGCACATCGACCATGGGCCAGCTCGCGAACAACCTCCGCTACGCGGTGCGCACGCTGCGGCGCAGTCCTGGCTTCGCGCTGGTCGCCATTCTCACGCTCGGCCTCGGCATCGGGGCGAACACGGCGATCTTCTCGGTGATCAACGCGGTGGTGTTGCGTCCGTTGCCATTCGATCAGCCCGAGCGTCTGGTGACGATGGCCCACTATTACGCCTCGATCAACCTCGTTGCGGGTGTCTCCGCGCCCGGTGTCGTCGAGTACCAGAAGCAGACGAACACCTTCAGTGCCGTCTCCGCGGTCACGGGGTGGGCGCCCACGCTCACCGGCAATGGCGAGGCGACGCGCCTGCAGGCCCTTCGGGTCGTGGGGGAGTACTTCGCCACCTATGGTGTCCCGGCAGCACTCGGGCGGGGGCTCCGCGCGGACGAATCGGTGGCCGGCGCGGATCACGTCGTGGTGCTGAGCGATCAGTTCTGGCGGAGGGAACGGGGCGCCGATCCCGCGGTGGTCGGGCAGCACCTGCTCCTCAACGGCGAGAGTTACGAGATCGTCGGCGTCATGCCGCCCTCGTTCACCTCGATGCTGAACCGGACGATCGATCTCTGGGCGCCGCTGGTCCTCTCGCCCGGCGCACTCGC
Organism: Gemmatimonadota bacterium; assembly: GCA_016720805.1. Lineage (NCBI taxonomy): Bacteria > Pseudomonadati > Gemmatimonadota > Gemmatimonadota bacterium. The sequence goes on from JADKJZ010000007.1 coordinate 59,171, forward strand.
CGGCTCGTTCGGCAACGAATTCATGGGGCTGACCGCCCGGCTCAAGCCCGGGGTGGCGCTGGCCACCGCGCAAGCCGACATGCACGCCCTGGCGGCCCGCCTGAAGGCCGACCGGCCCGACGCGCTCTCGTCGGATTGGGACCTCGCGGTGGCACCACTCCGCGATCAGGTCACGTCCGCGGGAATGCGCCGCGCCATGCTGGTCCTGCTCGGCGCCGTGGGGCTGGTCCTCCTGATCGCCTGTGCCAACGTGGCCAATCTGCAACTGGCCCGTGCCGCGTCGCGGTCGCGCGAGATTGCCGTGCGCGTGGCACTCGGCGCCTCTCCGCGGGACCTGGTGGCCCAGCTCCTCACCGAGAGCATGGTGCTCGCGTTGGCGGGCGGCGTGGTCGGCGTGCTGATCGCGCTCTGGGGCGTCCCGGCGCTCATGTCGTTGAATCAGAGCAACCTCCCCCCTGCGGCCACGATCAGCCTCGATGCCCGCGTGCTGCTCTTTACCCTCGGACTCACGCTCCTCACCGGAGTCCTGTTCGGCTTGACCCCCGCGCTGAAGGCTTCGCGCACCGTGCTGCATGACGCCCTGAAGGAGGGTGGGCGCGGGGCCGCGGGCGACCGAAGCGGGCTCGCGTTGCGTCGCGGGCTGGTGATCGGCACCGTCGCCATCGCCCTGACCCTGCTGGTTGGAGCCGGCCTGCTCGCGCGCTCCTTCCGTCACCTCCTCGAGGTAGATCCGGGATTCCGGCCGGACCATCTGCTCGCTTTCAACATCGCCCTCCCAACGGCGAAGTATCCCACCGACACCCTGCGGCTCGGCTTCTTCGAGCGCGCCACCGCCGGAGTCGCCGAGCTGCCGGGCGTCACCTCCGTCGGGGCAACGTCGGTGCTCCCGTTCACCAACAACGGCAGCACGTCGTCGTTCACCGTCGAGGGCCACGTGGTGCCGCCGAACGGCAGCGGACCCTGGGGTGACTATCGGGTGGTGACGCCGCAGTACCTCGCCACCATCGGGGCGCCGCTGAAGGAAGGGCGATTCTTCACGGCGCAGGATCGCGTTGGCAGTCAGGAGGTGGTGATCGTCGACGAGGAACTGGCGGCCACCTTCTGGCCCGGCGCGAGCGCTCTCGGCAAGCGCATCAACTACGGCAATGTCTCCGCCGATGACCCGACGCCGCAGTGGCTGACCATCGTCGGCGTGGTGGGGCACACGATGCACGAGGGACTCGACGGACAGAAACGAGTGCAGGTGTATCGTCCGTTGGCGCAGGACGGTGGCGGCGCGATGGCGTTCGTCGTGCGAACCGTTGCCGATCCCCTCACCGCCGTGGCTGGTGTCCGCGAGACGCTGCGCGGCATTGATCCTGACGTGGCGATTGCGAACGTCAACACCATGGAGGCGCTGGTCTCGAACACCACCGGGCCGCGCCGCTTCTCGATGGTCCTGCTCAGCGTCTTCTCCCTCCTGGCGGCGGGCCTCGCCGCCCTCGGCCTCTACGGCGTGATGGCCTACACGGTGGCCCAACGCACCAAGGAGCTCGGCGTGCGGCTGGCCCTCGGGGCCAGCCCGGGCGACCTCCGCCAGATGGTGATGCGCCAGGGAATGCGGCTCGCACTCGCGGGCGTTGCCATCGGCCTGGTGGCCGCCTTCCTGATGACGATGCTGCTCCGCGCGATGGATGCGGGGACCGCGCTGAGCGCGGCCGACCGATTGCTCTTCGGCGTCTCGCCGCAGGACCCCGTCACGTTTGTTGCCATTCCCCTGCTGCTGGTGGCCGTGGCGATGCTCGCCTCGTGGTTGCCGGCCCGCCGAGCGACCCGTCTCGACCCGGTCGAGGCCCTGCGTGGGGAATGAGGTGACGCGATGATCCGCCTTGTCGCCCTCGAGAAGTCGCTCCCGACGCGACCCTCCCCGACCTTCCTACTTCGGCAGCTGACCCTGTCGATCGCGGCCGGCGAATTTGTCAGCATCATGGGACCGTCCGGCGCCGGGAAGTCGACCTTGCTCTCCATCCTTGGCCTGCTCGATGGCGACTTCACTGGCGAGTACTGGCTCGGGGAACAACCGGTCCACGCCTTGTCACCGAAGGCTCGCGGCGTCCTGGCCCGCACCGCGATCGGGTTCGTCTTCCAGCAGTATCACCTGATCGACGACCTCACCGTCGCGGAGAACCTTGACGTCCCGCTCAGCTATCGGAACGTTCCGGCGAGGGAACGCCAGGCCATCGTGGCCGACACCTTGGACCGCTTCCAGATGGTGGGCAAGAAGGACCTCTACCCATCGCAGCTCTCCGGCGGTCAGCAGCAATTGGTCGGGGTGGCGCGCGCCGTCATCGCCAAACCCAGGCTGCTGCTGGCCGACGAGCCGACCGGGAACCTGCACTCCGAGCAGGGTCGCGACATCATGGCCCTCTTTCAGGCGCTCCACCGCGACGGCACGACGATCATCCAGGTGACGCACTCGGCGGAGAATGCTGCGTACGGCACCCGGGTCATTCGCCTGAAGGATGGCTGGCTGGCGACGGAGTAGATTCCCTCCCATGCCCCTCCCCTCTCCCCGCATCCTGATCGCTGACGACCAGGCCGACATTCTCCAGGCACTCCGACTCCTGCTTCGGCAAGAGGGATTCACGGTCGACAGCGCCTCCTCGCCCGCCGCGGTGCTCGCGGCGCTGGAACGGGGAGAGTTCGACGTCCTCCTGATGGACCTCAATTACACCCGGGATACGACTTCGGGCCGGGAAGGGCTCGACGTGCTGACGCAGATTCGTCAGCTCGACGCCACCCTCCCTGTCGTCGTCATGACCGCATTCGGGAGCGTGGAGGGTGCCGTGGAGGCGATGCGGCATGGAGCCCGCGATTACGTCGAGAAGCCCTGGGACAACCAGCGACTCGTCGCATTGCTCCGGACGCAGGTCGAACTCGGCTCCGCGCTCCGACGCGGCCAACGGCTCGAGGGCGAGAACGCCCTGCTGCGTGGCGATGGCACCCCTGACCTCGTCGCCGAGTCGCCGGCGATGCGCGCCGTCGCGAAACTGATGGCGCGCGTGGCGCCCTCGGATGCCAATGCGCTGATCCTTGGCGAGCATGGGGTCGGCAAGGAAATCGCGGCGCGCTGGCTGCACCTCGCCAGTCAGCGGGCCGCGCGACCCATGATCACTGTCAACGTCGGTGGCCTCTCCGAGGGTGTCTTCGAGAGCGAACTCTTCGGCCACCTGAAGGGGGCCTTCACCGATGCGAAGAGCGACCGGATCGGACGCTTCGAACTCGCCGATCGCAGCACGCTCTTCCTCGATGAAATCGCCAACATCACGCCGAGTCAGCAGGCGAAGCTGCTCCGGGTCCTGAACACCGGAGAATTCGAGCGGGTCGGCTCGTCGCGGACCAGGACCGTCTCCACGCGCGTGTTCAGTGCGACGAACGCCGATCTGCCGACCGAGGTCAGCAGCGGGCGCTTTCGCGAAGACCTGCTGTATCGCCTGAACACCGTCGAGATCCGGATTCCCGCCCTGCGCGATCGCCGCGAGGACATTCCGCCGCTCTCGGCCCATTTCCTGGCTCGGCATGCGACACACTATCGCAAGCCGATCGGCGGCTTTGCCCCGGACGCGATGGCCGCGATGCTCAACTACGGGTGGCCCGGCAACATCCGCGAACTGGACCACGCCATCGAACGGGCGGTACTGCTCGCCGATGGCACCACGATCGGCACCGCCGACCTGGGGCTCAACGCCGCCGCCGCGGGCAGCAGCCAGCTCGACCAGATGACACTCGAGCAGGTCGAGCAGCTCCTGGTCCAGAAGGCGCTCGCGCGGACCGGCCACAACGTCACCGAAGCAGCCAAGGCGCTCGGACTCAGCCGAAGCGCGATGTACCGTCGGCTGGAGCGGTACGGACTGTAGCGCATGGCCTCGCAACCGTGGCGACTCGTGGGGGTGGCGGCGCTCGCAGCGCTTCCCGCGGTAGGTATCGCGCTGATCCTGCTCTGGACGGAGCCCGGCAGCCTGGCGTTCCGGTGGACGGCGACGATCGCGATCCTTGCCTCGCTCGGACTGGGTCTTTCGGCGCTGCACTCGGCGGTCGTCCGACCCTTGCAGACGATCGCGAATCTCCTCGCCGCGATGCGCGAGGGTGACTTCTCGCACCGGGCGCGGTCGCTCGACCCGCAGGACGACCTCGGCCTCCTGTACGCCGAGACCAATGCCCTGGCCGACATGCTCCGGGGGCAACGGCTCGGGGTCATCGAGGCGACGGCCCTGCTCCAGACGGTCATGGCGGAGATCGACGCCGCGGTCTTCACCTTCGAGGACGAATCGGGCCGCCTCGTCTTTGCCAATCCGGGTGGTGCCCGTCTGCTCGACGAACCCGCCGAACGCCTGGTCGGACGGCACGCGGCGGACCTCGGGCTGGCGGACTGCTTCGATGGCGAGACGCCTCGTGTCCTCGAACAACGGGGCGCGTACGCCAACCGGTGGGAGCTGCGTCGGAGCAGCTTCCGGCAGGACGGCCGCGCGCACACGCTTGTCCTGCTCACCGACGTGCGCCGAGCGCTCCAGGTCGAGGAGCGTGAGGCGTGGCAACGGCTCATCCGGGTGCTGTCACACGAGATCAACAACTCGCTGGCGCCGATCCGCAGCTTCGCCGGGTCGCTCCGAAGTCTGGTCGATCGGTCACCACGAGGCGATGCGAGTGACGCCGACCTCCGTGAGGGGCTCGGCGTGATCGAACAGCGGGCCGAGTCACTGGGGCGGTTCATCGCGGCCTATGCGCGACTCGCTCGGCTCCCGCGGCCCGTGCTGGCACCGATGCAACTCGGGGATTGGGTGCGCCGGGTCGTGTCGCTCGAGGGGCGGTTGCCGATCCTCGTCCAGGCCGGCCCTGACAGGACTCTGATGGCAGACCGCGACCAACTGGATCAATTACTCATCAATCTGGTGCGGAACGCCGTTGACGCGTCGCAGGAAACGGGGGGCGGGGTGTCAGTCCGCTGGGCATTGCGACCGGACGAGGTCGAACTGATCGTGGAGGATGAAGGCACGGGACTGGCCGCCGGGACCGCCAACCTCTTTGTTCCGTTCTACACCACCAAGCCGGGCGGCTCCGGCATCGGACTGGCGCTCTCCCGACGCATCGCCGAAGCGCATGGCGGCACGCTGCAGCTGGAGAACCGGACCGATCGCGCCGGCTGTCGGGCGATCGTCCGGATTCCGGTGCAGACCCAGGCACGAGAGTCCACTGGTGCCTTCCAATCCGGAAGCTACCGCTCCGCACCACGGCACCTCGGAGGCGCCCCACGTGAACGACCTTCCTGATTCGTCCCCGCACGACGCGCTCCAGCGCGAGCTCGGTGGCGGTCTCCGACTCGAGGAGCAGCTGACGGGTGGGGGCATGTCCACGGTCTACCGCGCGCGCGACGTGGCGCTCAACCGTTCGGTCGTCATCAAGGTCCTCCCGGCCGAGCTGGCGGCGGCCGTGTCGGTGGAACGCTTCAAGCGCGAGATTCTCGTGTCAGCGGCGCTGCAGCATCCCCACATTGTCCCCGTGCTGAGTGCCGGGGAGGTCGATGGGCTGCCCTACTTCGTCATGCCCTTCATCGACGGCGAGTCATTGCGTGCCCGCCTGGCCCGCGGTCCGCTCGCGGTGCGGGAGGCGGTGGCGATCCTGAAGGATGTGGCCCGCGCACTCTCGTATGCGCACACCAACGATGTGGTGCACCGGGACATCAAGCCCGACAACATCCTGCTGACCGGCGGCTCGGCCGTCGTCACGGACTTCGGCGTGGCCAAGGCGCTCAATGCCTCCCAGGCCTCCCGTCGCACGGGCCATATCAGCGGCGCGCACGGTGCGGCGATGACGGCCTCGGGGATCGCGATCGGCACACCAGCCTACATGGCCCCGGAGCAGGCGGCGGGCGACCCGAACACGGACCACCGGGCCGATCTCTACGCACTCGGGATTGTCGCCTGGGAGATGATGACCGGGACGGCACCCTTCCACGGGCTCTCACCGCAACAAGTGATGGCGTCGCACGTGGTCCATACGCCACCAGCCGTTGCCTCCCGGCGGTATGACGTCCCCCGTGCCTTCGCCGCGGTGATCGATCATTTGTTGCAGAAGGAGCCCCGCAACCGCCCGCGCTTTGCGGCCGATGTCGTGCGCGCACTGGAAGACCCGGCGGTGTTGAGCGGCGACTTCGTGGCGACGCCGTCCGCCGGACGCCGCCGGCGCCGACCGCTGCTGATTGCTGGCGGGGTGGTCGTGCTGGCAATCGTGCTCGCCTTCCTGTTGCGCTGACTTCCACCGCTGAAACCCCGGGCGGGGTCGCCTCGTCCTATACCCCTAATTCTCTTATGCCTTACACATTTACTGATGGGTGGCCCGATGTCCCAAACGCCGATGATGCTCCTCAAGGGTACGCTCGACGTGCTGATCCTCAAGACCCTCAGCTGGGGCCCGAGCCATGGCTACGCCATCTCGCGCTGGATCCGCCACGTGACGGGCGATGCGCTGACGGTCGAGGAAGGAGCGCTCTATCCTGCCCTCCGACGGCTGGAAGAGAAGGCGCTGGTGGATTCGCAGTGGGAGACCACCGCCACGGGCCGCGAGGCGAAGGTCTATCGCCTGACGCCTGGAGGGCGGAGCCATCTGCGCACTGAACTCAGCCACTGGAGTCGCTATGTCGCCGCGATGACGCGGGCGCTGGAGGCCCGGCCGACTGGGGCGATCGGGTGACCGGGCGCGACCCGCTGGACCCCTTGCCGCTGTCGGGGCAGAAGCCGATCGGGGATGACGTGGCGCGGGAGATCGAGGGGCACATCGCGCTCCGGACCGAGGAACTCGTGGCGTCCGGGTGGGCCGCCGACGCGGCACGCGAGGAGGCACTCCGAGCCTTCGGTGACGTGACGCGGGTGCGCGATGAGTGCGTGTCCATCACCCGGCGCTCCCGCCGCGCCCAGTCCCGCGAGGAACGCTTCGGCGCCCTCTGGCTCGATCTCCGCTTCGCCGCCCGGATCCTGCGACGGTCGCCCGCCTTCACACTCGGTGCGATCGTCACTCTCGCGCTCGGCATCGGCGCCAACACCGCCATCTTCTCGGTGGTCGATGGCGTACTGCTCCGCCCCCTGGCGTTCGCCGAGCCGGACCGCCTCGTCGACGTGAAGGAACGCCATGACGGCGGCAGCACGTCCGACCTCTCGTGGCCGAACTTTGCAGATTGGCGTGACCAGGCTCGCAGCTTCGACGGTCTCGCCGCCTACAGCATCTCGGAAGGGACATTGCTGGGGGCCGACCGGCCGATGCACATCCGGACCGCGGCCGTCTCGGCGGGATTCTTTCCTGTCATGGCGATCACACCGCTCCTCGGACGGCTGCCTTCGGCCGACGACCACCGCCTCGGCGCCGCCCCGGTCGCCGTCGTCAGCCACCGCTTCTGGCAGACGCACTTGGGCGGAGTGCAGGACCTCGGCTCCAGGCGCCTCCGCACCGACTTCGACTTCGAGGTGATTGGCGTCCTGCCGCCGGGAATGACCTTCCCCGCGGACGCGGACCTCTGGTATCCGGTCGAGCTGTACTCCATGGGTGTCAGTCGCACGGGGCACAACTTCTCGGTTGTCGGTCGACTGAAGCATGACCAGACCGAGCTCGCGGCCACGCGGGAGCTCGACGTCCTGACCGACCGGATGCGGGCCGCGTCGCCCGGAGATTTCGACGCCGCCGGTGCGACCATCACGCCGCTCCAGGAGGTGTTGACCGGATCGCGCGCGCGCCCCCTCCTCCTGATCCTCGCGGCGTCGGCGCTGCTCCTGATCGCCGCGTGCACCAACCTGGCCAGCAGCCTGCTGGTCCGCGGCACCGGCCGCAGTCACGAACTGGCGATCCGGTCCGCCATCGGTGCCGGCCGGGGGCGCCTGATCCGGCAGGTCTTCACCGAGAGCGTGCTGATCGGCCTTCTCGGCTGTGCGGCCGGTCTGGTCGTCGCGCTGGGCCTCCAACGCCTCCTCCTGGCGATGGCCCCCGCGGGGCTGGTGCCGGCCGGCATGGCGCCTTTCGATGCGAGGGTGATCGGCTTCTCCGTGATCCTCTCCCTGTTGACCTCGGTAATGTTCGGCCTTCTCCCCGCGCTGCGAGGTTCGTCGATTCGTCCGGCCGACGCCATGCGCGAGGGAGGCCGCAACAGCGGCTCACGACGGAGTCGCCGACTCTGGTCGATGCTCGTCGCCGTCGAGGTCGCACTTGCCGTGGTGCTCCTGGCCGGTTCCGGACTGATGATCCGCAGCTTCGCCTCACTCACCGCGATCGACCCCGGCTTCCGCACAGATCATGTCTTGACGACGCCGCTTGATCTCCCGGTCTCCTCCTATCCGACGGGGCGGGAAGCCGTGGAAGTTCACCGCCGCATCGTTGCCGCGATCGGAGAATTGCCGGGGGTGGTCGCGGTGGGCGTGGGCAATCGGCTGCCGCTCGAGAACAACGGCCCCAATGGCGCGATCCAGGTCCTCGGAAAGACACCGATCGCCGGCAAGGACTACACGGGAAGCGCGGTCTACCGGGTCGTGAGCGATGGCTACTTCGAGGCGCTGGGGATGCGCCTGATCGCCGGCCGCTTCTTCACCGCCGGCGACCGTGAAGGCGCCGCGCCGGTGGCCGTGGTGAGCCAGGCCCTGGCACAGCGCGAGTGGCCAGGCGAGTCCCCGATCGGCCGGCTCCTCCGGCCGTACGGGATGGACGAGGACAGCGGGAAAGACTACGCCACGGTCGTGGGTGTGGTGGACGACATCCCCCACGCCGCGCTCGCCGCCGAGCGCATGCCGGCAGTGTGGTATCCCATTGCCCAGATGCCGGCGCGGGCGCATGGGTTGACCCTCGTGGTGCGGACCGCCGGGGCGCCCGCCGACCTGGCCCAGCTGGTTCGCCAGCGCATCGAGGCGATCGATCCCCGCCTTCCCGTCGACTTCCTGACCATGGAGCAACGGCTCACGGCCACCATCGCGGATCGCCGCTTCGTGATGGTGGTCCTGGCCACCTTTGCGATCGTCGCCCTGCTCCTCGCCGCGGTCGGCATTCACGGCGTGGTGGCCTACACGGTGGCCCAGCGCACGCGGGAGATCGGCATCCGGATCGCATTGGGCGCGGCGCCGCAGCGCGTGCAGGCGATGGTGCAACGCGGCGCGATGGCCGTGATCGGCCTCGGGTTGGCGGTGGGCGGGGTCGGTGCGCTGCTCGGCACCCGGGTCATGCGGGCCATCCTCTACGACGTCGAACCCGGAGACCCGCTGACGCTCCTGCTGGCCGTCGCGGTGCTCGGCGGCGTCGGCTTCGTCGCCAGCTGGCTGCCGGCCCGGCGCGGGGCCCACACCGATCCGGTTCGTGCGATCCGGACCGAGTGAAACCGGCTGCAACCCTTTGGCGTATTCCCTCATCATTGATGGTATCACCATGTGAGGGAATGCCATGCCCGACGAACTCGAACTCTTTCAGGGGACGCTCGACGTCCTCGTCCTCCGGGCGCTGAGTCACGGCCCCCGACACGGCTACGCGGTGGCCCGATGGGTCGAGGAGGGGTCTGACGGCACCTTCCGCATCCTGGACGGAGCGCTGTATACCTCGCTGCATCGGCTCGAGGAGCGTGGCTGGGTCGACGCCGAATGGGGCATCTCGGAGCGCGGCAAGCGCGCACGGTTCTACCGACTCACCACGGCAGGCCGCGGCGAATTGCGGAAGCGGACCCGGAACTGGGACCGGTACGTCGTCGCCGTCGCGAAGGTCATGGCCGCACCGGCGAGGGCCTGACCGATGGCACCCTCGATTCCCGCCTGGCGTCGCTACCTCCGCTTCGGCGGCCCGGATATCGCGGCCGACATCAATGACGAGCTCGCCTTTCACGTCGAGGAGCGGACCCAGGCGCTCGTCGACAGCGGCCTGACGCCCGAGGCCGCGCGTGCCCAGGCGCTCGCCGAGTTCGGCGACCTCGGCGCGACGCGTGCCTCATTGCGGCTCATCGACGAGCGGATCCACCGCCGGCGCGGGACGCAGGACCAACTGCGCGTCCTCGGTCACGAAGTCCGCCTGGCCTTCCGTCGGTTGGCACGCCAGCCAGCGTTCACAGTCCCCGCCGTGCTCACGCTGGGTCTGGGGATCGCCGCGACCGCGGTCGCCTTCACGCTGCTCCAGACCGTGGTGCTGCGCGCGCTGCCGTTTCCGGACGCGAACCGCCTCGTCTTCCTCTCCTCGCCCATGCCGAAGATCGATGATGTCTGGGGCATCGCGCGACACCAGCTGCCGTACTACAAGGCCAACGTCCGGGCCTTCGAGGACATGGCACTCTATCGCGCCTGGGAGGTCACGATCCCGGGCGAGGGGACGGTGCGCGCGGAGCGCGTCGTCGCCGCGAACGTCTCGGCGAGCATCTTCCCCACCCTGCGGATCGCCCCCGCGCTCGGCCGCGTGCTGCGGCCCGAGGACAATCTGGCACGGCCGGCGACGGTCGTCGTCTTGAGCCACGGCTACTGGATGCGCCGGTTCGGTGGTGATCCCGGTGTGATTGGTCGCATGCTGACCGTTGACGGGACGTCGCGCGAGATCGTCGGCGTCACGCCGCCGGGCGCCTCGCTCCCCGATCGTCAGGTCGATCTCTGGTTGCCTGACCACATCGATCCGGCCGCGCAGCCCATGAACAACCACGTGCGCAACGCCGTCGCGCGACTCCGGCCCGGTTTCACGGCGGCCGACGCCGAGGCGCAGCTCGTCCCGCTCGTGGCCCGCATGGACGAGCTCTTCCCATCGGCGTACCCGAACCATTGGATCCGCAACTCGGGCTTCCGCACGGCGGTCGCACCGCTCCGTGACGAGATCGTCGGGGGCTCCGTCGCGCGCGCGCTCTGGATCCTCTTTGCCGCGGTCTGGCTGGTGCTGGTCGTTGCGGTGGCCAACGTCGTGAACCTGGTGATCGTGCGCGCCGAAGCCACCCGGCGCGAGACGGCGATGCGAACGGCGCTGGGCGCCTCGCGTAGCGCCCTGGCGGCGCATTTCCTGACCGAGGGAATGGTGATCGTCGGTCTGGGATCACTCGGGGCCCTCGGGCTCACCCTGCTGACGCTTCGCCTGATCCCGGCGCTCGCCGCAGGGACCCTCCCCCGGCTCACCGAATTGCATCTCGCCTGGGAAGGATGGCTGCTCTCGGCCACGATCGCCGGCGTGATCGCCATCGTCATCGGGATGATCCCGATGGCGCACGCCTCGACCGATCCGCAGACCTTGCGCGAGGGCTCGCGCAGCCTCACGGCGTCGCGTAGACGGCTGGCGATCCGGAACCTGCTCGTCGTCGGACAGGTTGCGCTCACGGTAATGTTGCTGGCCGGGGCGGGACTGCTCATCCGAAGTGGCATGCGGTTGCGCGCGGTCGATCCAGGGTTCTCGCCGGCCGGCGTGACCACCCTGTCGCTGGCGCTCTCGCCGGTGGTGTACAAGGATTACGAATCCGCCGCGCTGTTGTACCGACGCCTTGCCGAGCGGCTGGAGGCGGCACCGGGGGTCCGATCGGTCGGCTATGCAGAGGCACTGCCGCTCGCCGGTGACATCGGGTGTACCGGCGTCTCGTCGCGCGCCGAGGGACCGCAGGCCGCGCGCGGCCGCTGCATTCCGCTGCTGCAGGTTTCGCCAGGATATTTCGCGACCATGGGAATCTCCGTGCGTGGACAGTCTCCCGACTGGGGCGAAGTGACCCGCCGCATCGGCGGGGTCGTGGTGTCGCCCGCGCTCGCGCACCGACTCTGGCCAGACCAGGATCCGATCGGACAGCCGATCCAGTGCTGCGGCAGCGGAGGCTGGGATCGCGTCGTCGGGGTCACCGGTGAGGTCCATGGCAACTCCCTCGAGACCCCGCCGGGCGAGATTGCGTACTTCTCGATCGCCCCCCCGGACAGCGCGCCAACGAACAACGTGCCGCTCAACGTTTTCCTGGTCATCAAGGCACCGACGGTCACGCCGTTGACGCTGCAACGCCTCGTGACGCAGGCCTTGGCGGAGATCGACCCGACCGTGCCCGCATCCGCCGCGAGGCCCATGACTGAGCTGGTGGCCGAGTCGATGGCCAATCGGACTTTCATGCTCACGCTCCTGGCGGCGGCTGCCGCCATGGCGCTGGTCTTGAGTGCGGTCGGCCTCTACGGCGTGATCGCGTATGTCGTCGGGCAACGGGAGCGCGAGATCGGCGTCCGAATCGCCGTCGGAGCGAGCGGCCGGCAGATCGGTGGGTTGGTCATCGGTCAGTCGCTTCGTCTCGTGGCCCTCGGCATCGGGCTCGGCATCGCCGGCGCGCTCGCGGGGACACGGGTCCTGACCGCGTTCCTCTACGAGATCAGTCCGACCGACCCCGTCGTGCTGGGTGGCGTGGCCGGCCTCGTTGCGCTGCTTGGCCTGCTCGCGAGCGGACTGCCAACGCTCCGCGCCATCAGGACGGATCCGGTAATTGCGCTTCGAGCCGACTGAGTCGCCGCGTCGCGGGCTGCAACCAATGCGGCCCGCCATGCGTCTTATCCAGCTGACTCCTTCAGGATCCCCCTGGTGAATTTTCGACTCGCCCTGCGACATCTCCGCAAGAGCCCATTCGTCACGAGCATTGCCATCGCCTCGCTGGCGCTGGGGATCGGCGCCAACGCGGCGATCTTCTCGGTCGTCGACCAGATGCTCCTCCGCCCCCTGCCGGTCCCTGAGGCCGACCGCCTGGTCTCGTTCAAGGCACCGGGCCCGAATCCGGGATCGCAGTCGTGCAGCCAGATTGGCGAATGCGACGAGGTGTTTTCCTACCCGATGTTTCAGGACCTGCAACGCGAGCAGACCTCCTTCACCGGCATCGCGGCCCACGTCGGATTCTCCGCCAACATCTCGGCGCAGGGGCAGACGGTGAGCGCGGATGGCCTCCTCGTGTCGGGTTCCTACTTCCCGGTGCTTGGCCTGGCCGCGCAACTCGGCCGGCTGATCGGTCCGGAGGACGCCGCCAATCCGGGCGACGGGCGAATCGCGGTGCTCAGTCACGAGTATTGGCAAGGCACGCTCGGCTCCGACCCGAGCATCATCGGGAAGATCATCGTCGTCAACGGGCAGTCGCTCGAGGTCGTCGGCGTCGCACCGCGCGGTTTCCGAGGCACCACCCTGGGGCTCGCACCGCGCGTCTTCGTCCCCATCACCCAACGCGGGACGATGGAGCCGGGCTGGAAGGGCTTTGACAATCGCCGCTCCTATTGGGCCTACCTCTTCGGCCGATTGAAGCCGGGCGTCTCGCTCGAGCAGGCGTCGGCCGCCATCAATCCGAAGTACAGCGGCATCATCCAGAATGTCGAAGCCGCCCTCCAGCAGGGGATGAGCGACAAGACGATGGTCGACTTCCGGAAGAAGCCGCTCGTGCTGACGCCGGGATCACTCGGGCAGAGCTCGGTACGCTCGGAGACGACGACCCCGCTGGCCATGCTGTTCGGGGTCACGTTGCTCGTGCTGCTGATCGCATGTGCCAACATCTCCAATCTGCTACTCGCCCGGGGCGCGGCGCGCTCGAGTGAGATGGCGGTTCGTCTGGCGCTCGGCGGCACTCGACGGCAACTGCTCTCCCAATTGCTGACCGAGTCGTTGTTGCTGGCCGGCGCAGGGGCAGTGGTCGGGCTTGGCGTCGCCCTGCTGACTCTCCGCGCCTTGCAAGCCGTGATGCCTGAAAACGCCGCGGCGACCTTCCAGGCCAACCTGGATCCCACGGTGATCGGCTTCACGGCGGCACTCAGTCTCCTGACCGCGGTGCTCTTCGGCCTCTTCCCGGCTCTGCACGGCACGCGCCCGGACTTGATCGCCTCGATCCGCGAACAGGGTGGCCAGACCTCCGGCGGCCGTGCCGCGGCCCGGTGGCGCACGGCACTCGCCACCGGCCAGATCGGCCTGGCCATGGCGCTGCTGGCATCGGCCGGGCTGTTCACCAAGAGTCTGGCCAACATCACGCGCCTCGACCTCGGCGTGAAGGTGGATCATGTCGTGACCTTCGGCCTCTCCCCGGAATTGAATGGCTACACCTCGGAGCGTTCGCAACAGTTCTTCCAGCGCGTCATCGACGCGGTGACGGCCATCCCCGGGGTAACCAGCGTGGCGGGGGCGACCGTGCCCCTGCTGGCCGGCAGCAACTGGGGCACCGATGTCGGGGTCGAGGGCTTCCCGAAAGGCCCCGACGTGGACAACAACTCGCGCGTCAACACCGTGGGGCCCGGGTACTTTGCCACCGTCGGGATCCCGCTCATCACCGGCCGCGAGTTCAACCGTGCCGACGTCCTCGGCGCGCCGAAGGTGGCGGTGGTGAACCAGGCCTTCGCGAAGAAGTTCAATCTCGGGGCCAATCCGGTCGGCCGCCGCATGGACAGCGGCAACGACAGCCTCGACATCGAGATCGTCGGACTGGTGCAGGATGCCAAGTACAGCAATGTGAAGACGGAGATTCCGCCGCTCTTCTTCACGCCCTACCCACAGAATCAGCAAGCGGGCGCGCTCGCCTTCTATGTGAAGACCGGTGGTGACCCGAAGGCCCTGCTCCCGGTGCTGTCGCGAATCATCAAGGGGCTCGACGAGAACCTTCCGATCGAGGAGCTGCGCACCATGCCCGAGCAGATTCGCGAGAATGTCTTCCTTGACCGGCTTGTCTCGCTCTTCTCGCTGACGTTCGCGCTGCTCGCGACGCTGCTGGCCGCCATCGGCCTCTATGGCGTGCTCGCCTTCACCGTCGCGCAACGCACGCGGGAGTTCGGCGTCCGGATGGCGCTGGGCGCCGATCCCGCCCGCGTCCGGACCATGGTGCTGCGACAGGTGGGCATGATGACGTTGATCGGCGGGGGCGTCGGACTGCTGGCGGCGATAGGTATTGGACGGGCCGCCCAGTCGCTGCTCTTTCAGTTGCAAGGCACGGATCCGGTCGTACTTGCAGCGTCCGCTGGTGCACTTGCGGTGGTTGCGCTCGGCGCCGGGCTGGTGCCCGCGGTGCGCGCATCGCGGCTCGACCCCGTCCGCGCGTTGCGGTACGAATAGGCTCGGCAGACGGGAACTTCGGCACGGCGCCGAAGTTCCCGTCACTGGTCATCGTACGGCGCGCGCGACCCGGGTGATTGCCGCCACACTCATATCCACGTCGTCCGGCGTGGTGGCCCACGATGACACCGAGATCCGCATCGCCGTCTTCCCCTGCCACAACGTCGGACCGGCCCAGCAGGTGCCTTCCTCCTGTACCGCCGCGATCACCCGATGCGTCTGCTCCGGCGAGCCGAACGAGACCAGTACCTGATTGAGCACCACCTCGTTCAGAATCTCGAAGCCCGCCGCTTCCAGCCCCTTGGCGAAACGGCGCGCATGAGCACAGGTCCCAGCGATCATCGCCGCAAGCCCTTCCCTGCCGAGTGACGTCAGCACCGCCCAGACATCAACGCCGCGCGCCCGTCGCGAGAGCTCCGGCGTATAGTCTGACGGATTGCGCTCCTCACTCGCCGTCGGGAGATACGACGCCGTCACCGCCATCGCGGCGCGCAGTGCCTCTCCATCCTTCACCAAGGTGATGCCGCTGTCGTAGGGAACGTTCAGCCACTTGTGCGCGTCGGTCGCCACCGAGTCGGCGGCGTCGATGCCGACCACGTGGTGCGCCAGCGCCGGCACCGCACCCGCCCACAAGCCGAACGCCCCATCGACGTGCACCCATGCCCTAGCGGCGTGCGCGTGCGCGATGATGGCCGGAAGCGGATCGAAGGCGCCGGTATTGAGGTTGCCGGCCTGCGCCACCACGATCGTCGGCCCGCTGATCGGGGGGAGCGCCGAGGCGATCATCCGCCCCTGGCCATCGACCGGGACGCGGACGATGCGGTCACGGCCCAGACCGAGGAGCCCGAGCGCCTTGAGCACCGTGGGATGCACCTCCTCGCCGACGATCACCGTGATCGGCGGTGCCCCGAAAAGACCATCGGCCTCCACATTCCAGCCGGCGTTGGCGAGCACGCGATGCCGCCCTGCGGCGAGACCACAGAGATTCGCGACCGTGGCCCCGGTGACGAACGCCCCGGCGGTATCTGGCGGAAAGCCGAACAATTCGGCCATCCATCGCAGGGCGACGCGCTCGATGACGGCCGTGCCCGGGGTGGCACGGTACAGTCCAGTGTTCTGGTCCCACGCCGTCGAGAGCCAATTGGTCGCCACGCTGACCGGCAGTGCCCCACCGATCACGAAGCCGAAGAAGCGCGGCCCCGCCATCGCCATCGTCGCAGGTGCGACCATCGCGTCGAGGCGGGCGAGCACGGCGGCTGGCGTGGTGCCGGTCGCCGGCATTGGTTCGTCGAGTTCACCCAGTCGGGCGACGGCCGTTGCATCGGGCGCGACCGGGCGGGCGTCGAGACCCTCGAGATACCGTGACGCGCGGGCCGCCGCGTCCTGGAGGAGTCGTGTGGTGTCGTGGTCCTGCAGCGAGGGTGCGGTCATGGGCTCGGTTCGTCGGGGTGAAGGGTCAGCACGGAAAAATGGGCTCCCATTCCAGATGCGCAATTGGAACGCCCAGGACGACATGTCGTGAATCGGTGCGCATCGGCGCATTTGCCGATACACCTTCTCCCTCAGGAGCACGTCATGTCGTTTGTATCCCGCCGGTCCCTCTTCGCCTCGGCTGCCGTCGTCCTCGGTGCCATCGTCCTGGCTCCGCGCCCCGCTGCCGCCCAGGATGGCAAGAACTGGATTGCCTCGCTGCACGGCACGCACCGGATGCTGTTCGATGCCCCGGCCACGGCCAACGGCGTTCCGCTGGTGCACTTGATGAACTACTACGACACGTACAACACCGCCTTCAATGTCCCGGACAGGGAGATCGACGGCATCCTCACCTTCTACGGCTTCACGACGTTTCATGGGCTGACCGATGCGATGTGGTCCAAGTACAACATCGGGGCCTTCCTGAAGGAGAACGATGCCAAGGGAGTCCCCTTCACCGCCAACCCGTGGCGTACCAGCCCGAGCGCCCTCGGCATGGTACTCCCGCAGGCGAGCATCGAGGCGATGCAGAAGCGCGGCGCCACATTTCTCATCTGCAACAACGCGCTGCAGATCCTCTCGGGGATGCTCGCCAACGCCCAGGGCCTCGACCCGAAGGTCGTCTACGCGGACATGAAGGCGCACATTCTCCCCGGCGTGACCCTCGTGCCGGGGATGGTGATCGCGATCGACCAGGCCCAGCGCGCCGGGATCTCGTACCACCGCCAGTAAGCCGACGCACGAAACCCACGGCCCGCTCCCCGCGCAGTAGCTTATGGACGCGCAGGGAGCGGGCCCTGGTGTGCCACCCTCCTCGCACGCGGGATTCCTCTCCCCCTGGAGGACCGGCCGATGTCCCATCTGCGCCTGGAGAACCGTCACACCGGCGAAGTCCTCGACCTCCGGCGGATCCGGGAGCACGGCGTCGAGTGCCTTGAGCTTCGCGGCACCCTCCCTCCACGTCGGCAAGGCGCCATCCTGCATGTGCACTACGTGCAGGACGAGGAGGGATTCGTCACCGAAGGCGTCCTCTCCGCGATGGTTGACGGCGCGGTGCTCCACGCAGGGCCCGGCGAAGTGGTGTCCCTGCCGCGCGGCGTCCCGCACAGCTGGTGGAATGCCGGGGCAGCGCCACTCGCCTTTCAGGGAATCGCGCGGCCTGCTGCCGATCTCGACCGCTACCTGCAGGCCATCTTCGAGGTGATGAACCGGAGTCCGGCCGATCGCCCTCGCTCTTCTACCTCGCACACGCCTCGTTGCGCCATCGTGAGACGCAGCGCGTCATCTTGATGCCACGTTGGATCCAGACGCCGCTCTTCCGCGTGATCGTGGCCATCGGCACCGTGCTCGGACGATACCGCGGGACCGCGTGGCCCGGCTGCCCCGCCAATTGTCCGGGAGCGCCGACGCTGGCCTAAGGCGTGGTGCCGCCGGGATGGCGCCTGGCCCCCTTCCCGGCATAGTCTTGAGGGACCACCCGCGGTTGCCCCCAACCAGCGCCGGAGCGTGCTATGGCCGAAGCCAAAACGAAGCCCACCAAGGCGAGCGTGACCGCGTACCTCACCGCGATCGAGGACCCCGACCGTCGCAAGGACTGCCGCGCATTGGCGACCCTGATGGCGAAGGTGACCAAGGCGAAGCCGACGATGTGGGGAACCGCCATCGTCGGCTTCGGGAGCTACCACTACAAGTACGACAGCGGCCATGAGGGCGATTCGTGCCTTACCGGCTTTGCCTCCCGCTCGACCGGCATCAGCGTCTACCTGATGGGAGACTTCCCCGGGCGAACCGGCCTGCTCGCCAAGTTGGGGAAGCACAAGATGGCGAAGGCGTGCCTGACGATCCGGAGACTCGCGGATGTCGACCTCGCAGTACTCGAGCAACTCGTCGCCGGGTCCGTCAAGGCGGTGGCGACCCGATACGGCAACACCACCATTTGAGCATCACCCCTTTCAGGCCGGGGCACACCCGGATCACGGAGTCGGCATGAGTATGCGTCCCACCAGTTGTCCCAAGTGCAATGGCCCGATGGAAGAGGGCTTCGTCCTCGACAAGGCACACTACGGCGCTCCCACGACACCGGAATGGCTCGAGGGGAAGCCGGAGCGCTCCTTCTGGACAGGACTCCGCACCAAGGGGCACGATCGCTACCACGTGATGACCTATCGGTGCGAGCGCTGCGGGTACCTCGAGTCCTACGCCGACTCGGCGCCGATCTGATGGGGCGATCGCGCGGTGGTCACCTCGTCATCCTGCTGCTGGCCTCCCTGCGCGCCGGGACGGCAGCGGCACAATCGGTCACGCTCGAGTCGGTCGTATGGCGCACCCCGGCGATCCGCAGCCTCAGGAACGTCGTGATGCAGGACTCGGTGCTCTTCCCGGCGCTGGGGGCGTGTCGGGTGGCCTCCGAGGCGCTGCAGTCGAAGGTGGTGGCCAAGCTGCTTGAGGATGCCGATACCGCCGGCGCCACGCGTCATGCCGAGATCGCGCCAACGCAGTGGGATGCCGCCTGCCTGCTGCGCACGGTGGACACGCTCCCGGGGCTGTTCGGTCGACGGGGCAGCGTGGCTCGCATCGAGGAAGTGGTGGGGTTGGCACGTTCGGGGCGGATGAGCGGTGAGCAGCGCCAGGCATTCGCGGAACGGCTCGCAGCGGCAACGCCAGCGATGCCGACGACAGCCGCTGCACTGCGGAACGAGCTGCGCCAGGAGTACCTGGCCGACTTCGTCCGTGACCGTCTCGCCGAAGATGAGAGCCTGCGGCGGAGCCAGCCCCTGCCCGACTTGAGTCGACCGCCGGCGCCGCTCTCCCTGATCATGCCGCCCGCCAACTTTCCCACGTCGATGTTCGGGAAGCAGGTTGTGGCGACCTTCCGCCTGGGCCCTGATGGTGTCGTGGAGATCGTCTCGATGACCCCCGAGATCAGCGATTCTACCTACCGGATGGCGCTCCTGACCACCTTCATGCGCTATCGGTTCCGCCCCGCGACCGACCAGCAGGGTCGTCCCGTGGGCGGAACCTATGTCTACACGTTCGGCTTCAATCGGGGGCCTCGCCCCTGATCACTCCGACTTGACCGATCCGACGAAGAGGATCGGCATGGTCGGCGCCGTCGAACCGCCCGTCGGTTCCATCGTAACGGCACTCGCCGCGACCGTGCCCGCAGGAAGCGTGACCTGCTCGATCAGCGCGCGGCCCTGCGCATCCGTCTGGAAGGTCACGGACGGAACGGGTACTCCATCGACGATGAACCAGAGTTGATAGGTCTTCCCCGTCGGTGCCGTGTCGAGCGAGGCAATGGAGAGCAGCGCGGTCTTCCGGACGCGGTCGAGGTAGACGCGCACCGTCGGCTTGGCCGCTCCCGTCGAGGCGAGTGTCACCAATTCCACCCCGGGGTCCATCAGCCGCGCCAACAACGAGTCCCGCTCGGCCAGCGTGGTCGCCGTCTTCGCCGCCAGCGCCTGCGCGGCTGCCGTCGCCTCACGTTCACGGTTCAGATTCATGGACTGCACCGCCAGCAGCGCGAGCGACGCGGCGAGCCCGAGCCCCAACCAGAGCGGCGCACGAGAAGGCCGCTGGGCACGGATCGGCGTCACGGGCGTCTCCGTGATCACTGGCGGTGCCTCAGGGAGCCGAACCGCGTGCGCCATCACACGTGCCTTGAGCTCGGTGGGCAGGCCAGCTGGCGTGCTGAGCGCGAAGTCGGCAAGCGTGGCGCGAGCCTCCTGCACTCGGCGGGCCAGCGAGCTGTCCGTCCCAAGTCGGGTCTCGAAGGCGGCGAGTTCCGCACCCTCGAGCATGCCGAGGACGTACTCCTCGACCAGTTCCGTCACTGCGTCATTCGACAGGTCGCTCACGTGTGCCCCCCAGGCCCGAGCGCGGCGACGAGGTCGCGCATCTTGCGCAGCCCGAGGCGCAGCCGCGTCTTGACCGTTCCCAGCGGCTCGTTGAGCCGTTCGGCAATTTCAGACTGTGACAGCCCCTCGAAATAGGCCAGCTCGATGGCGGTCCGTTGCGCATCGGGCAGGACCAGCAAGGCGTCCTGAATCCTCCGTGCCCGCTCGTCGGCCAGCACACCCGCGATCGGGGACGCATAGCCACTCCCCATCGCCGCCGGCGAGGCTGTCTCCGCCTCTGCGGCATCGGCGAGCTTCCCGCGACGCGACCGGGCTCGCAACAGGTCCAACGCCCGACTCCTCGCGATGGTCACCAACCAAGCGGCGACCGATCCACGCCCGCCCTCGAACCTGGCGGCCTCGCGCCATGCCTGTGCGAAGGTGTCCACGACCACCTCTTCCGCATCCGCCTGCTCCCGGGTGATCCGCAGCGCCAGACCGAGCAATCCGGGCGCGTACCGATCATACAGGGCGGACATGGCAGCGGCATCGCCGCTCGTCATGGAACGCACGAGCGCGGAGTCGTCTGGCGGAAGGCGGTCGGCAGGGTGTGGCATGCTGCGGGGGACGTTCCTCGGTGGGCTACCCGGCACAGAGCAGCAAGCCGAATCCTACCCGATCGAGGAGCTCCATCACAAGAGCGAGTCCTCACGGGAGCCCCTGTGACGCCTCGCCCGCAAGGAAGACGAGCGTGCGACGGCGCCCGTCGATCCGGGCTTCCACGACGTTCACCTGATCGTCGAATCGCTCCTGCAGGAGCGTCGCCGCGATCCGCCCGTTCCGGAGTCCCCCGATCGCCCTCCCGCGGAGCGCGATCCGGAGGCGATCGCCCTCGGTGGTGATCTGGGACGGCGTGAGGGCGACGAGTCGGCCGTCGGCGTCCCGAACCACCAGCGTGCGCGCCAGATACGCGGCAATCGCCTCGGGTCGGTTCCCCGCGGGAAAGTCGGCCTCGTACACGAGCACCGTCGCCCGGATGTCGTGGCCGAGGCCGAGGACGTCGATCCGTGCGGCATGGACCGGATGCCGTTCGGCGGCAGCCAGCAGTCCGACCATTGCGAGGACCGCGACGACACGAGGCAGGGTCACCATGGCAGCCGCCCGGCCGCGATCACCAACGCGGCCCCACCCACGGCGACGGATGTCAGCCGCAGGCGCCACCGGGTCGCGTCGTCGCGGCCCGCCGCCACGACAGCGCCAATCGCCCAGTCGGCCAGGGTCAGGGTGGAGACGATCGCCGCAAGGATCACAGCCTGCCCCAGCTCGATCCCGATATTGAAGCCGAGCAGTGGCAGGGCGATGCCGCCATCGAAGAGCTGTCCGAGTGTGGTGGCAAAGCCGGCGCCGTGCACCAACCCAAAGAGGCCGGCAAGCGCAGGGCGTTGCCATCCGGCCGGACGCGCACCACGACTCCAGAGATTCTCGATCGCGGCCACCACGATCGTGCACGGGATCAGGAACTCGACGAGGGCGCTCGGCACCGCCAGCACTCCGAGTGCCACGAGCGCGAGGGTGATGCTGTGCCCGATCGTAAAGGAACTGACCACCGCGAGGCCGTGTCGCCAATCGCGCAGTCGATAGCTGGCGGCGAGGGCCGCGAGGAAGAGGAGGTGGTCGAGCGCCTCCAACGAAACGAGGTGACGGATCCCCACCATGATGAAGGTGGCGATCATCGTGCCATTCCCAACGCCTTTGCGTGGGCCTCCAGCAGTCGATCCTCGGTGCCCCACCGAAGCGCCTGGGTCATGGCCACCCGCGCCTCTGCGTCACGCCCCGCCTTGTGGAGCGCCCACGCGTACACGTCGTAGCCGAGCACGTCCCTCCGGGTCAGCAGCTCCGCCTCGGCCTGCGCCAGGACGGTGGGGACCTGTCGCCCACGATCCAGCAACGCGAGCCGCCACTGCCGATGCCACGCCGTGCCGGGGACGCCCGCGATCAACGTCTCGAAGGCACGAAACCTGTGCTCCGATTCCTGGTCGCGCCCCAAGCGCCGCATCGCCTCGGCGGCGAGTGCCAGCGCCAGGGGATCGCCACCATGCGCCATCGCCGCGTCGGCATACTCGAGGGCATCCGCAGGATCGTTGGTGTCCAGCGCGAGCTGCGCCTGGGTCATCAGCACGCGCGCATCGTCCGGGGCGACTGCCGCGGCCGCCTTCAGGGCGCGCGCCGCGAGTCGCGTCGCGCCAACCGTGCGCGCGAGATCTCCCAGACGGAGGTCATACCACGCGATCTGTTCCGCGGGCGTGAAGGCCATGCGCCGAGCGTCTTCCCTGGCCTGCTCGAGCATCGCCTTGGCATGACCCGCGCGGCCACGCATGGCCGCCCACCGGGCCACCCGCGCGGTCACGGCCGGATCCTCACCCCCGTGGTCCAGCGGGGTGAACAGCCGATCCGCCAAGGGATAGTCTCCCTGCTCGAGCGCAATCTCGGCCCGCAAGGACTGCGCGCCATGCGAGGCGGGATCGGCCGTGAGCAAGGAGTCGGTGGCGTCGGCGGCCTCGGCGAAGCGGTGCTGTCCGATCAGCGCGATGGCGAGCACGCGGAACGCCTCGCTGTTGTGGGCGCGGCGATTGGCCAGGGATCGACGCGCCTCCTGCTCGGCCAGCAGCAGGTCGGCCGGGCTGCCTCGCTCGCGCGCACGCTGGAGATACAGCGCCGCCAGTCGAAGCCGATCAAAGGCGCCGGTCGGGTCGCGCTCGGCTCGCATCGTGTACCACGCGATGTCGGCATCGCGCCGACTCCGCTCTCCGGCGACATCCCACCCCGGCGATGCCGCGACGCGCGTGTGACCCCGCATCGCGACCGCCGTTGCTCCCCCGAAGAGAACCACGACACTGGTGATGGCAGCCACACGCGCCCACCGCATTAGTTCTTCACCGCAAGGTACGGGAAGGTCGTGAGGAAGTTCGAGTCGTTCGGGACGTTGTCGGACGCCAGACCGGGCGACACGTTGCTCGGGTCGAGCAGCGCACCGAAGATGGCGCTCAGTCCGGCATCGACGACGTCATCGCTCAACTTGCGCCCGCCGTAGCCATCGGCGAGGGCCCAGCTGAGCCACCCGGCGCTGGCGATGGGCTTGTCGGTCTGCACGATCAGCATGTCGGGCAACAGCACGGTCGCGAGCGTGTTCTGGACCGTCTGGTTGCGACCGGCCACGGTCGCGATGAAGTTCACGAACTCGGCGCGAATATTGGTCGGGTCGGCGGCCGGCCCGGTGCTGCCGTGCAGGGCATGGCTGCGCTTGGCGAGGAAGACTTCGCTCACCAGCGGATTGCCGAGCCGCTGCACCTGGTTGTACATCCGGGTGCCATTGTCGGTCGGCATGGTGGTGCTGTCGCTGCTGCAGCCGGCGGCGACGAGCGCGCCAACGAGCAGCAGCGGGGTGATGGCAAGACGGGTCATGGGGGCAAACCTCACGCGGGAGAAGGAAGAGTTCATCGGGAGATCGTGCCCCAGAGGCCGATCTTGGCGTTGCCACCGGCGGTGAGTTGCGCAGTCGGCAACTCGATCACCAGGGAGGCGACGTTGGCGCCGTTCAGCACGTTGACGGCCTGCCCCACGGGACGAAACGCCGAGGCGGTGGCGGTCGACGGCGTGGAGAGCGGGCCAGTGCCGGGGCGGCGATCCGGGAGAATCCGGAAGAACTGCTCAAGGTCGATGAAGAACGGCTCGTCCCGGACGCCGGCGTAGACCTGCATGCCGCTCGTGGAACCCAGCGTGGTGTTGATCGCGCCGGTGACCGCCGGCTCCATCGAAGAGACGACGTTCTGCATCGCCCCGCGGACGGTCGGCGCGAACGGACCGCGCACGAAGACCTTCTGGTTGGCACCGGTCCCGGAGAAGGTCACCTGCAGCACGAGGTCTTCGAGCGCGTCCCCGGTGTTGTCGATCTTGATCTGGTAGAGGAGGTTCGGATCGAACGACGAGGACGCCGCCTCGGCCGGCGAGATGAACGGGTGCGAGTTCAACACCAGTGCGATCCGACCGGCGGTGGTCGGGAAGGCATAGAAGTCCGTCATGTCCTGCGTCGGATTGAGCTCGACATCGGCGGTGTCCTGGTGGTCGGACGCCTGGACGAATTGCCAAGCGCCGGTCAGGGCCGCGACGCCGAGGACGGCGGCGAGACCGAGCCGCACGGTTCGGGAGGGGGTATGCATCAGGGTGGTACTCCTGGTGGAGGTGGTCGTGCTTCTGCACGCACCAGGGGTACGGCCTCGAACCGGGATCGGATCTCTTCCCGTCCGACGACGGCAGGGGGTGTCCAATTCCGACCCCGGGCCACAGATTTCTGACACTCCCTTCGCCAATCGACGGCCTCATGACCGCACCCCCACCTGTGCGCAGCCAGTCTTCCTATTTCTGGCTCTGCCTCGCCCTCTCGGCGACGGTGTTCTATGGTTTCTCGATCACCTACTTCCAGCCGATGCTGGTGGGGGCCTACCCCGAGTCATCCGCTACCGTCCATCTCCACGGCTGGACCTTCTTCCTCTACTACCTCCTGCTCCCGCTCCAGGCGTGCCTGATCCGGGCCCGCCGGGTGGAATGGCACCGAGCCCTCGGCACGCTGAGCCTCGGTCTCGCGGCGGCGATGGTCGGCACCGGGATGGTGGTGATCGGGACGCAGATGAACCTCTCGCTGCAACCTGATGGCTCGCCATTCTGGCAGGGGATGGGGCCGGCGGTTTTCGCCACGCTGATCCTCTTCGTCATCTTCTACACGCGCGGGATCCTGGCACGCCGTGATCGGGACCGGCACCGTCGCTTCATGTTGCTGGCCAGTGCCGGCGGGATGGGCGCAGCCGGCTTCCGGGTGATGACGCAGGTTCTTGGCTTCACCGTCTCGGCGGGCGTCGTCGGAATCCTGGTCCCGAATCTCTTCATCGTCGCCGCCATCCTGATCGACCGCCGACGCGGGCGCCCACTGCATCCGGTCTACCGCACCGGGCTGCCGCTCTCGGTCGGGCTGGAGGTCGCCGCCTTCCTGGTCACCCCGACGCCAATCGGTCGTGTGCTGGCCGAAGCGCTCGGCTCGGTTGGTCGTGCCCTCGCACCACTCTACTGAGACCACCACCCCATGCTCCTCTCCGCTCCCGCCCTGATCGGCATCGCACTGCAAGCCCAGTTGATCGCCACCCTGCCGCGGACGCCGCTGCCCAAGCCGGCGCCAGGTGTGGCCCACGCCGGGGTGCATCAGAACACCGCCGCCGCAGGCCGGCTGGTCGGGGCGACGCTGACTCTCGAGGTCGACATCGTGGAAAGCGGGTGGAAGCCGGAAGGGGCCGACGATCCCGAAGTGCCGATCCTCGCCTTCGCCGAGCATGGCAAGCAGGCGACCGTCCCGGGCCCACTTGCCCGCGTGCCGCTCGGGACCACGATGCTCCTCACGCTTCGCAACCTGACCGACTCGGCGCTGGTGATCGGCGGACTGCGTTCCACGCTTTCGGCGGCGCGCGACACCATCCAGTTGCCGAAGGGTGGCACGCGCGATATTCGGGTCCGGTTTGGCGCGTCGGGGACGTTCGCCTATTGGGGTGCCTTCCTCGGCACCGACCCGATGGATCGGCTCTGGAAGGACAGTCAGCTCAATGGAGCGATCGTCGTCGATGCCCCCGGCACCAGCATGCCCGACCGCGTCCTCGTCGTCAGCGAATGGTTCTACCCCTATGATGAGAACCGGCCGTTCGAGGTGGTCTCCGTCATCAACGGGAAGGGATGGCCGTACACCGAGACGATCCACCTGACGCAGAATGATTCGACCAGATTTCGCGTCGTGAACATGACGTCACTTTTTCACCCGTTCCACCTGCACGGCTTCTTCTACCGGATCGAGTCGAAAGGCGATGGGCGACGGGACCTGCCGGTCGCGATGGGGTTGCGGCACCTCTCGAACACCGACCTGCTCGCCCCGGGGAGTACGGTCACCTTCTCCTTCCTGCCTGCGACGCCAGGGAACTGGCTCTTCCACTGCCATTTCTCCTTCCATACCGATGAGACCGTCACGCTGAGCGGGTCGCCGAAGGACTCCCTCGAAGCGGCAGCGATGGCGATGCCGGGCGGACCACACCGGATGGAGGGCGCGAGCGGGCATGCGATGCGCGGCCTCGTCGTCGGGATCAAGGTGGCACCGGCTCCGAGTTACGTGCCGACCTCCACAGCGAACGCGCGCGAGATGCGCCTCCTCATACAGAGGAAGCCGAACGCCCTGATGACAGGTGCCCCGGCATATGGCTTCGTGCTCCAAGCGGGTCCGAACGAACCCGCCAAGGATTCGGTGACCCTCCCCGGCCCGGTGCTCGAGCTGGTGCGCGGCAAACCGGTCCGGATCCTCGTGAAGAACAACCTCGACGAGCCCTCGTCCGTCCACTGGCACGGCCTCGAAATCGAGAGCTTTCCCGATGGCGTACCGCACTGGAGCGGCCTCGGTGACAAGGTCTATACCCAGATCGCCCCGCACGACTCGTTCGTCGCCGCGTTCACGCCACCGCGGTCGGGGACGTACCCGTACCACTCCCACCTCGATGAGCGGCACCAGATCAACTCCGGGATGTACGGGGCGGTGATCGTCACCGACACACCGCGTGACCTGACGCATGATCACCTGATCATCGCCGGCGGCGGTGGTCCCGAAATTGAGCCGAAGGCGGAGAGCTTCTATGCCCTGGTCAACGGCAGGCGTTCTCCCCGACCGCTCAGGCTGACCGTGGGTGAGACACATCGGTTGCGGATCGTCGCCATCCATCCCGACTGGAGGATCTCGTTCACGCTGCAGACCGACTCGAGCGTGGCCCGGTGGCGGCCGACCGCGAAGGATGGCGCCGTCCTCCCCCCAACGATGCGGGTGTCGCGCCCGGCCCATATCGAGATGGGCCCGGGGCAGACCGCCGACTTCGAGTTCATCCCGACGCGCCCGGGAACCTGGCGCATGGAGATCCGCTCCGTCGAAACCGGCTGGTACATCCCGCTCGACGTCATCGTCGAGGCCAAACCCGCGAAGCGGTAATTCCATGGCGACGGCGGTAGCTTTCGGCTGATCCTGATTCCGGGGCGGGCATGAGCGAGCGGGAGTACGACGACGAGGAAGTGGCGGCCATCTTTCAACGGGCCGCTTCGCCGGAACATGCGAGCGTCGCTGCGCCCGGCCAGGGAAAGGGCCTCACGCTCGCGGCACTGCAGGAGATCGGGCGGGAGGTCGGCATCGCCCCTGAATCGATCGCCTCTGCCGCGCAATCGCTTGAGCAGGCACCGCGCGCCAAGCCCGCCAGCGTGCTCGGTGTCCGGATCGGCGTGGTGGACGCGGCCGAGTTCGACCGCCCGATCAGCGACCCGGAATGGGAACGGCTGGTCTCCGATCTGCGGACGACCTTCGACGCGGCCGGCGTCGTCCGCTACGACGGTCCCTTCCGCCAGTGGAGCAATGGCAACCTGAAGGTCCTCGCGGAGCCAACGGCCACCGGGCATCGGCTGCGCTTCCAGACTGTCAACAGCGCCGCGCAGGGGATGATCGCCGCGGGCCTCGGCGCGTTCATCGCCGCCAGCGGGGCGCTCCTCGCTGCGCCGAATGCGCCAGGCGCCGGCGCGGCCTTCCTGGCGCTCGGTGGCGCGGCGGCACTTGGCGTCGGGTGGTGGCGCCTGAAGGGGTGGGCGACCCAGCGGCAGTCCCAGTTCGCCGCGCTCGTGGGCCGGTACCGCGGTGCCCGCATCCTCCCGCCTGGGGTGGGGTGACAGGTGGCGCTGACCGCGACGATCTACAATCTCGACATCCAGCTGGCTGACGTCGATCGTAGCGTCTACGAGGAGCTGGCCCTCCGCGTCGCCTGCCATCCCTCGGAATCGCCGGAGTATCTGATCGCCCGGGTGCTGGCCTACTGCCTGGAGTACCGGGAGGGGATCGCCTTCGGGCGGGGAATCTCCGAGCCGGATGATCCGCCGATCGCGGTTCGCGACCTCACCGGCAGCCTGCTCGTCTGGATCGAGATCGGCTCGCCCGACGCGGCGCGGCTCCACAAGGCAAGCAAGGCGGCGCCGCGCGTCGCGGTCTACACCCACAAGGAGCCGCGCACGCTGCTGCGGCAACTCGAGGGGGAGAAGATCCACCGCGCCGACGCGCTGGAGATCTACGCCTTCGACCGTGCGCTGATCGACGGACTCGTGGAGCTGCTCGATCGGCGCACCCGGCTGGCCCTCTCGATCTCCGACCGGGAGATCTACGCGACGGTCGGCGACGTCACGGTCTCCGGCGCGGTGGAGCGGTACCCACTCGTCCCCTAGTCACATCCCGCATCACCTTCACCCGCCGCGAGCATTCCATGGAACGACGCCCCTTCGTGCGCTTGGCCGGCCTGTCGGCCCTCACCGGCCTCTTCGGCGCCCGCCGGACGGCCTGGGCCACTGCCCCTGGCACCACTGGCCCCACGCCCCGCGCCCGGCAGCTGGAGCTTCGTCCTCCTCCCCGACACGCAGTGTTACAGCGAGTCGTTCCCCGACGTCTTCATGGCGCAGACGGAGTGGATCGCGAGGCAACGGCAGGCGCGCAACATCCAGTTCGTGCTGCATCTCGGCGACATCACCAACAACAACGTCCATCCCGAGTGGATCAACGCGCGCCGGGCAATGGACGTGCTGCGCCAGGCCGGGATCCCGCACCTGCTGGTCCCGGGCAACCATGACATGGGGACGTGGGGCAACACCGACTCGCGCGAGTCGTTCTTCAGCGACTACTTCATCCAGCGCAACGCGCGCGTCGCGGGAGAGTCGGAGAACGCCTTCCTCCGGGTCACCGTAGGCGAGGCGAAGTTCCTCATCGTCGGCCTCGAGTTCGGACCGAGGGACAAGGTCGTCGAGTGGGCCAACGAGATCGTGGCCAAGTACCCCGACCACCACGCCATCCTGCTGACCCACGTCTACATGTATTCCGACGACCAGCGTTACAACTGGACCGGTCCGGGGAAGGCACAGAGCTGGAACCCGAATGCCTATGGCGTTGGTACCAACGCGGCCCTGGCGGCCGAGGGCGTCAACGACGGCGAGGCACTCTGGCAGAAGCTGGTGAGCCGACACAAGCAGTTCGTCTTCACCTTCAACGGCCACGTCCTGAACGACGGCATCGGCACCCTCGAGAGCAAGGCACCGCTCGGGCACTCCGTGCACCAGATGCTGGTGAACTACCAGTGCGGCGTGGTGCCCGACCGCAAGAAGGGTGGCGGCGGCTTCCTCCGGCTGGTCGAGGTGCAGGCCGACGGTCGCACCGTGAACATCAGCGACTACTCGCCATACTATGACCAGTGGTTGACCGATCCCGATCGAAAGTTCACCATTACGGTCGATCGCGATCTCAACAAGCCCGCGACCCCATGACGTTGCCGTCGCGTTGACGGTCCGGGCCTCGTGCCCGCCCTCGCACCACCCACGGAGAACACCATGCGCCGCCTGATGCTGGTCCTGAGCACCGCAGTCGTGATGGGCTGTGCCAAGAAGGAAGAGGCGCCGCCGGAGACCGTCGCCGAGCCGCCCGCGCCGGTGGCCCCGCCCCGATCGACATGGCCGCCGTCGCCGGCACATGGGAGATGAAGACGATGGGGGCCACGTCCGACAGCGTGCTGACCACCTTCACCCTCGAGGCCTCGGCGGACACCGCGGGCTGGCTGATGGCCTTCCCGAAGCGGACGCCGATGAAGCTGAGCATCACCGTCTCGGGGGACAGCATCATGTCGGTGAGCCCCCAGTACGAGAGCGTGCTCCGGAAGGGGGCCAAGGTGCAGACCAACACCGTCTTCCACCTGGTCGGCGACAAGCTGATCGGGCACACCACGGCCCATTACACGGGCGCGGGAGCCGACTCGGTCGTCATGTTGCGCAGTGAGGGCACCAAGGCGCCGAAGTAACCAGGCGCCCGGCAATGGCAGGGAGCGACGGGTGGTCGTCCAATCGGGCGACCACCCGTCGTCGGTTCAGCGGTTCGCCAGTTCGAACTCCTTCATGAAGTCCACCAGCGCCACGATGCTGGCGCGCGGGCAGGCGTTGTAGATGCTCGCACGGATGCCGCCCGCGGAGCGATGGCCCTTCAACCCCTCCATGCCGCGCTTCCCTGCTTCGCCGAGGAACTTGGTGTCGAGCTCATCGGTGGCACAGCGGAAGACGACGTTCATGTGCGAACGGCTGTCGGGATGGACCGGCGCGCGGAAGAGCGTGCTCTGGTCGAGGAAGTCATACAGCAGCGCCGCCTTCTCGGCATTGCGCTCCGCCATCGCCGCCAGCCCGCCGGTTTCCTCGATCCACTTCAGCACCTGTCCGACCATGTAGATGGCGAAGGTCGGCGGCGTATTGTAGAGCGACCGCTCCTTCACGTAGGTCCGGTATTGCAGCATCGTCGGAATCATGGTCGGTGCGGTGTCGGCAAGATCGTCGCGGATGATCGCCATCACGACGCCGGACGGGCCGAGATTCTTCTGGGCACCGGCATAGATGAGGCCGTACTTGCTGACGTCGAGCGGGCGGCTGAACATGTCGCTCGAGGTGTCGGCGATCAGCGGCACGCCTTCCGGCACCGGCGGCAGTTCGCGCCACTGCGTGCCATAGATGGTGTTGTTCGTGGTGATGTGGACGTACGCCGGCGCGGACGAGTAGGCGATCTCCGCCACGTCGGGGATGCGGGTGAACTTCGACCCGGCCGCCGAGACCGCCATGTGGGTCGTGCCGAACTTCCCTGCCTCCTGCATCGCCTTCTCGGACCAGACGCCGGTATGCAGGTAGTCGGCGGTCCGGCCGGCCGGCAGCAGGTTCATCGGCACCATCGCGAACTGCTGCGACGCGCCGCCCTGCATGAAGATCACCTTGTACTGGTCAGGGATCCCTGCCAGCCGCCGCGCCGCCTCCTCGGCCTCGTTGATGATCTTCTCGAACAGCTTCCCACGGTGGCTGTGTTCCGCCACACCCATCCCGCTGCCGCCGATGTTCCAGATGTCCTGCTGCGCCTGCCGCAACACCGACTCCGGGAGGACACCTGGGCCCGCGCCGAAATTGTGGATCCGCTCAGTCATGATCGAAGTTCCTGCTCGCAAAGGATTACGCGATGGCCGTGAGGTCAACGCTCAGGATGTGCGGGTTGCCGCTGCGAATTTCTGCCAGGGCGGCGTCCGAGGGCGCCGAGCTGAGCTGGATGCGGGCGGCCGCGGCTTCAGCGCCGTGGTAGGGGATGTTCTCCACCTCCTCGACATTGACTGAGGCCTCGGCGAGTACCCGAAAAACATGCGCCAGCACGCCTGGACGATTCTGGTGGCGCACCGAGAGGACGTGGGTGGCGGCACTGCGGGCGAGGCGATTGACACAGTACGGCGCGATGCCGGTCTTCGCGAACGCCTCGACAATCCGGATCACTTCCTGGGCGATTGCGATCTGTGCCTGGTCCGTCGAGGCCCCGACGTGGTGCGTCCCATAGACGCCGGGGAGATCGATGATGGCAGGCTTGAACTCCGCCTTGCCGCCGCCCGGTTCACCCTCGAAGACGTCGAGCGCGACGCGGAGACCGTGCCCGGTGACCGCGGCGGCAAGCGCCGCCTCGTCGACCACACTGCCACGCGAGGCATTGATCAGATACGCCCCCGGCTTCATCGCCGCGAGGAACTCGGCGTTGACGAGTTTCTTCGTCTCCGCACCGCCGGCGACGTTGATCGAGACGGCATCGGAGTGACGCGCGACCTCGATCGGCGTCTCGCAGTAGCCCACCCCGATCCGGTCGGCTTCCTCGTTGGTGAGGTTCCGCGAGTAAGCGACGACGTGCATGCCGAACGCCTGGGCCCGCTTGGCCACTTCTCGACCAATCTGCCCCAGGCCGACGATGCCCAGGGTCCGGCCGTAGACACCGCGTGCCTTGGAGTACTCGGCCTTGCGCCATTCACCGCGCCGCAGGTCGGCAACCTGATCGGGAATGCGACGATCCATGCCGAGCAGCAGGCCCATCACGAGCTCGGCGACGGCGATGGAGTTCTTGCCGGGCGTATTGGCGACGAAGATGCCGAGGCGCGAGGCAGCGGCGACATCGATCGAGTCGATGCCGGCGCCGGCACGGATCACCAACGAGAGGGCCGGACCGGCCGCCAGGGCGGCCTCGCTCACCTTCTTGCCTCGCACGATGAGCACCTTCGGATTCACGTCGGCGATGGTGGCCGGGAGCTCCTCCACGGCACCATCGGGTCGCAGCACCACGTCGCAGCCGAGCTCCTTCAATCCATCGACGCCCACGGTTTCGAACTTGTCTGCCACCAGCACTTTCATTGCGTGGCCCCTCCGGGGGTCTTGGGATCGAAGGTGTGGACGAAGAAGCCGCTCTTCAGCTTGGGCTCGAACCAGGTCGACTTGGGGGGCATGATGGCGCCGGCATCGGCGATCGCCATGAGCTGGGCCACCGAGACGGGGTACATCGCGAAGGCAACCGCATCCTGGCCTGACTGCACGCGTTGTTCGAGTTCGGCCGTTCCACGGATGCCACCGACGAAGTCGATCCGCTGATCGACGCGGACGTCGCCGATGCCGAGGATCGGCGCGAGGACGCGCTCGTGGAGCAACGACGCGTCGAGCGAGCCAATCGGGTCGTCGGCAGCGATGGACGCCGAGTCGAGGCGCAACCTGTGCCAGCTGCCGTCGACATAGATGCCGAACGTCCCGGCCGCATCGGGCACGGGTGTCGTGGTTGGGGTCAGGGTGCCCACCGCAGCGAGCCGCAAGAGAAACGCCGCCGGCGTGAGGCCATGCAGATCCTTCACGACGCGATTGTACGAGAGGATGTGAAGTTGATCCGACGGAAAGAGCACCGCGAGGAACCAGTTGTAGTCCTCGTCGCCGGTGTGGTGCGGGTTGGCCGCCCGCAATGCCTTGCCGGTACGCCACGCGGAGGCGCAGCGATGGTGCCCGTCGGCCACATAGCAATCCGGCATCGCCGCAAACGCGGCAGCATAGGCCTCGGTATCAACGACGCGCCAGACCCGCTGGCGAACCCCGTCATACGTGACCAGATCGTAGAGCGGCTCCTGCGCCATCGTGGCGGCGTTGAGCGCGGCCAGCGAGGCTTCCGGCCGGTGCGTCAGGAAGACCGGCTCCGCGTGCGCGGCAAGGGTCAGCACGTGGCGGGTGCGGTCGTCCTCTTTGTCGGGCCGCGTCTTCTCGTGCTTCTTGATCAGGTCGGCTTCGTAGTCGTCGACATGGACGCAGCCAACCACGCCGACCTGTGCCTGTCCCTCACGAGTCAGTTCGTAGAGGTAGAAGGCGGCTGTGTCGTCATGGACGAAGGTGCCGTCGGCGAGCACGCGGTCGAGATTCTCCTTCGCCTTGGCGTAGATCCGATCATCGTGCGGGTCGGTCTCGGGAGGGAGGTCGATGTCGGACCGCCCCACGTGGAGGAAGGAGAGCGGATTGCCGGCGGCCAGCGCAGCCGCCTCGGCACGATTGACGACATCGTAGGGCGGCGCGACGACGCGATCAACCAGATCGGGCCTCGGGCGCCACGCTCGGAAAGGACTGAATCGGATACGCCCTCCGGGGGCGGTGCAGGTGCGAGGGGGGAACCTCGGATGATACCCCCGGCGGGCCACCGGCAGGTAGTCGGACCTGGGCGTGTCGACCCTTGACGGGTACGCCCAGCGGGCCGAGAATGGGGTGGCCGGACCCCGGCCTATCCTGCGGTTCCCCCTTCCCCGCCACCTACTTTCCCCATGACCTGGCTCGCCTCGATCGCGATTGCCATCCTCTCCGGCCTCGCCACCATGCTCGCCGCCGGCTTCGTGGCCACGCTGGCCGTGGACTGGCACCGGATCTCCTCGTTCGAGGGCAACTCGGGCTACTTCGTCGTGGGGCTGGCGCTCGTCGGGCTGGTCGGCGGGCTCCTCGTCGGCTTCGTGGTCTCACGCTACCTCGGTCCCGGATTCTTCAAGGCCGTGGGGGTAGCTCTCCTGATCACCGGCAGCTGCATCGGCCTCATCGGGGGATCTCCCGGTTGATGGCGGACGTGCCACCGACCCTCGGCGGCGAGGCAGTGGCGCAGGCCGACGAGTTCCGCTGGCCAGCCGGTCAGCCGCTCCCTGCCGCTGACTCGGCCGAGTGGTTCCTCGGGTTGCACTCGGCGACTGGCGGGAGATTGCGGACCAGCCGCAACGGCCCGCTCTGGCGCGAAGATGCCCGCCTGGAGGATGGCCGATGGATCGTTCCCGGCGCCGTCTCCCTCTTCACGGAGCGGGGCGACCGGATCATCGACGTCGTGCCAGACAGCATCCTCAAGAACGGCTTCAAGGTGCCCATCGGCCGCTCGCCAAAGCGGAGCCAACTCGAATGGAGCGAGTGGCTGCCGCGGACGACCGGGCCCGATGGCATCACCTACCGCTTCCGGGTCGTCCCGGCGAATCAGCCGCTCCGCACCGAGGCGTTCGGCCCTTTCGAGGTGACCACCATCGCCCACTGGCTGGGCGAGGTGATCTACGCGGGCCAGCCGCCGATGTGGACCGCAACCGCCGAGTTCCGCATCCGCCATCGGGGGCAGCCGGTGGTCATCCAGCACAGAGCGGTCTCCACTGACGCTACCACGGCAACCGAACTGGCCAACGCGGTTGCTGCCATCGATGGGCCGACTCCGGCGCTCATGGTGCAGGTTGGCGCCGAGCAGGGGGTCGGCACCTGCTATCTGGTGGTGAGCGGACCGGCCATGCCGCGGGTGGAACGCGTGGGCCCGTGCGGCCACCCGATGCAGGTCGCGCCGCTCGCCAACGATGCGTCCGCGCGCGCCGAGCCGGCGCTGCTGCCGGAGGGACGCTTCGATCGCAACTCATTCGGCCGCTCGCGATACTCCCTGCTGGCGAACAATGTCCTCGACAGCGAGACACTCACCCTGCGGCCCTACGACAGCGCCGACCAGTCGCAGCTGATCGAGCGGTTGCCTCCAGCCGGGATCGCCCCGGACGCGCAGAGCTTCGTGCGGGTGGAGTGGGACGCTGAGACCACCGGCAAGATCGTGGTCGCGGTGACGCGCCTCGATGGGGGCCCCCGGTATCGACTGCCGGTCGATGCCACCCGCATGCGCTACTTCGCGATCGATCATGTCGACCCGGCGTGGGTGCTCCACCATTTCGAGTGGCGGCACACGGCCGGCCGGCCCGACAGCCTGGTTCCGCGAGCCGCCTTCAATCCGATGCCATATCGCGGCACGCTCTCGACCGATTCCGACTACCGCGAGTACCGGGTCGGACCTGCGTTGGCGGGACTTCGGCCCGCACTGATCGACTGGCTCGTGACGGAATTCAAGGCGGAGCGGGTGACCAACGACGAGGCCGCGTTCACGCAGGAGGTGAAGATCGGCGAGACGGTGATTCACGTGAGCTTCAGCCCCGACGGAGAATCACACGTGGGGGTCTGGATGGATCGGGGGCCGGACACGCAGCTTGTCGCCGAGATAGCCCGGCGATTCGACGCGGCACTGGCAACCTATCGCTTCGACACCTTCATTGGGCGGCCACCGGCGGAATGAACCCGCTCCAGCGAGGGATGTCTTGGATGGGGATCCGGCGGTAGCTTCTCGGTTCACCCTGTCCGGAGCACCGCATGTCTGTCGCCAAGGTTGCCGAGCTGATCGCCGAATCGGAAAAGAGCTTCAAGGATGCCATCGAGGTGGGCGTGGCCCGTGCCCACAAGACCATCCGCAACGTGACGGGCGCGTGGGTCGAGGGGCAGAAGGTCATTGTGAAGGAGGGGAAGATCGTGTCCTTTCGCGTCATCCTGAAAGTCACCTTCGTGCTCGACGACTGATCCATGGAGTCGACGCCCTGACGCGCGATCCCGTGGCGCCTGGGGCGCTGCCCCATCTTCGCCGGGTGACCACCTGGCTGGATGACGGCATTCGCGTGCCCGGCACGTCGTTCCGATTCGGCATCGACCCGATTCTCGGGCTGTTGCCGGGCGTCGGCGATGCTGCCGGTGCCGCGCTCTCCGCGGCCATCGTGGCGGAGGCCGTGCGGCAGGGGGTCTCGCGCTTCACCTTGACACGAATGGCCGGCAACGTGGCACTCGATGCCGCCTTCGGCACTGTGCCGCTCCTGGGCGATCTCTTCGACGCGATCTGGAAGGCCAATCGTCGG
Source organism: Gemmatimonadota bacterium (assembly GCA_016720805.1). Taxonomy (NCBI): domain Bacteria; kingdom Pseudomonadati; phylum Gemmatimonadota; species Gemmatimonadota bacterium. The sequence goes on from JADKJZ010000007.1 coordinate 95,697, forward strand.
AACCTCGTCCTCCTCGAGCGGCACCTGACCGAGCCGCCAACGGCCGCACGCGCCGATCGCCGCTTCGTGGTGGTGGTGGTCGGGGCACTGGTCGTCCTGGTTGGCGCCTTGATGCTCGCCGGCGCGATGCTGAGCGTGGCCATACTGCAGTGGCTGTTCGCCCGCGTGTAAATTGAGGGCAGCGTGGTCATCATCTTGCCCCGGTACTTCTGGAGGATCGCCTGCTCCCCTCGACCCGACGCCTTCGCACCGCCTTCCTGCTCGTCCTGACGACCGCGGTCGTCGCCGGTTGCCAGCAGGCCACGCCCCAGAAGGCGGTGACCGCGCTCTATGACATCCTTCGGGACGCCAAGGTCACCGGCGCGCCGACGGTCGAACAACTGGCGCGTCTCACACCCCTGCTTGGCAACGAATTGCACGCCACCCTCGACAGCGCACGCGTCCGTCGAGACGCCGACGTGCTGGCTCACCCGGATGAGAAGCCGGCCTTCGCCGACGGCGATCTCTTCTCGTCGCTCTTCGAAGGCACAACATCAGCGGTACCGAAAGCGCCAGGAGCCGACGCCCCGGTGCATCGGTTGGTGGTCCGGTTTCGCAATGACAGCGTCTCGCCCGTGGTCGAGTGGACCGACACCGTGGTCGTGGCGATGGAGAACGGCCACTGGGTGGTCACCGATGTGCGCTACGCTGGCAATTGGCCGTTCGCCAATCGCGGAAGCCTCGTCGCCTCGATGCAGGCGGTGCTGCACCCTCCGAAGTACCCCTCGTGGCAGCTCGAGTTGGATGGCATCGGACTCGGACGCGTTGGCATGACGGTCGCAGCCGCCGAGCGTGTCCTTGGGCCGGCCAAGGTGGAGCGGCTCGAGGCAGGCGCGGTGTGTGGTTACGCCAACTTCGCCAAGTTGCCAGCGGGCGTCTCCTTCATGGTGGCCGGCGACACCCTCGTACGTGCCAACGTCAGTGCGCAAGGCGTCCGCACCGCGGAGGGGCTCGGCGTCGGGAGCAGCGAGGCGGAGGTGCGCGCGGCGTACGGCAGCCGTGTCACCGTGGAGCCACACCCGTATGTCGGGCCCGTCGGTCATTATCTCGTCGTCACCGACCCGAGTCGGCCGGCGCTGCTCATGATCTTCGAAACGGATGGGGCGAAGGTCACGTCCTTCCGGGCGGGTCGGCTCCCGGAAGTGCGCCTGATCGAAGGATGTGCCTGAGGCGCTAGCCGCGGGGGTGGAACTTGCGGTGCACGTTCCGGAGGTAGTCGCGGTCGACGTGGGTATAGATCTGGGTGGTCGAGAGGTCGGCGTGGCCGAGCATCTCCTGCACCGCCCGCAAGTCGGCGCCCCCTTCCAGCAGGTGCGTCGCGAAGGAATGCCGCAGCGTGTGGGGCGTCACCCGCTTGGTGATGCCCGCCTGCGCTGCCCGCTTCTTCACGATGCCCCACGCCCCGACCCGGCTCAAGGGTTCACCGCGGGCGTTGAGCAGCACCCTCCCTTGTGACTTCCCCCGATCGAGCTCGGCGCGCGTGGTGTGCAGATACACCGACACCGCGCTCACGATCGGTCGACCGATCGGCACCAGTCGCTCCTTCCGTCCCTTCCCGAACGCCCGCACCAGGCCGTCACCGAGCAGCAGGTCGGTGAGACCCATGTCACAGAGCTCCGAGACGCGGAGTCCGGCCCCGTAGGCCAGCTCGAGCATCGCACGATCACGCCAGGCGAGGGTCTCGTCCACCTGCGGCGCGGCGAGCAGCCGATCGACTTCCTCGACGGAGAGCGTGTCGGGCAGCGTCCGCCACTTCTTCGGCGTCTCGAGTCGATCGCTCGGGTCCTTCTCCACCAGCCCCTCGGCCGCCATGAACGCGAACCACGTCCGCACCGACGAGACGTGGCGCCGGATGGTGGCGCCACTCAACTCGAGGTCCTTGAGGAGGAAGATGAACTCGCGCAGCAACGGCGTCGTGAGCTGCCGGGGCTCGGTGATCCCCTTCGACCGCGCGAATGACACCAGGCGCGACAGGTCGCGCTGATACGCCTCGATGGTGTTGGGCGAATGCCCGGCCTCGAGCGAGAGGTGGTCGCGGAACGACGGCAGGTGAAAGGCAGCCACGAGCTCGGGAGGAAGATCGCCGAGGCTCACGGGGCGACTCGCCTCCGACGGCGCCACCAGAGGAAGCCGCCGATCGCGACGAGGATGACGAGCCCAATCCCGGCCACCTGGTTGAACTGATTCACCCAGCCGATCACCGTCTCCCAGTTTTCGCCGAGCTTCGCCGCCGCGAGAATGATTCCGCCATACCAGAGCGCGGAGGCGAAGAGAATCGGCACCAGCGCGCGCCAGGGTCCGAGATGAATCAATCCGGTGAATGGTGCCACGACGGCACGCACCCCTGGGAGGAGCCGCCCGACGAAGAGACCCAGGAGTCCGAATCGCTGGTACTCCTTCCGGACGATGGCGAGCCCCTGCTCCGGGAGGAAGCGCTTGGCGAAGCCGGATTCGAACAGGGTGTGCGAGTGCCGCGCGGCGAGCCAATACATGCCCATCGCGCCACCGACGTTGGCCACGAGGGTGATCGCGAAGATGATCCGGGCGTCGATGATGCCGCGATAGGAGAGGAACGCGCCCAGAGCGATCGCCGTGTCGGCGGGAAAGGGCGGAAAGATGTTCTCGACCGCCGCGAGCAGGGCGATCACGGCGTAGATGGCGACCGGCGGGAGCCCGGCCAGCCACTCCACCAGCCCCGCCATCAGACTGGCCGCAGCGTCGCGACGGCGATCACGGCGATCCCTTCGCCGCGGCCGAGGAAACCCATCCCCTCGTTGGTCTTGGCCTTCACCGACACCGCCCCATCGCCGACACCCAGCGCCTCGGCGAGGCGCGCCTGCATCGCGGGGACATGCGGCGCCAGCTTCGGCGCCTGCGCGATGACGGTGATGTCGCACTGCTGCATGGTCCAGCCGGCGGCAATCACGCGGCGGTGCGCCTCGATCAGCAGCGGAATCGAGTCGGCATTGGCGTAGGCCGGATCGGTGTCGGGGAAGAGCCGGCCGATGTCGCCCAGCGCCGCGGCGCCGAGGATCGCGTCCGTGAGCGCGTGAGAGACCGCGTCGGCGTCGGAATGGCCGACAAGGCCCAGCGAATACGGAATGGTGACGCCGCCGAGGATCAGCGGGCGCCCGGCACCGAAACGGTGCGAGTCGTAGCCGATCCCGACGCGAATCACGCGACCGCCGCCAGAGGCGACTCGATCAGCGAGTAGTCCTGCCGACGCCGCGCCGGGTGCATGCCGGCATCACGAATGGCGCGTTCCATCTCCTCGATCGTGGCGCGGTACGTCGTGCCGGCGGCGGAGACGACGTTCTCCTCCATCATCAGCGACCCGAAGTCGTTGGCACCAAAGCGCAGGGCCACTTGCCCCACCTTCAGCCCCATCGTCACCCAACTGGCCTGCATGTTGGGGATGTTGTCAACGAGGATGCGGGCGGTGGCCAGCGTGCGCAGGTAGGTGACGGCGTCGGTCTTGACGCGGTCGCTCATTGCCGTCCCTTCCGGCTGCAGCGGCCAGGCAATGAACGCGGTGAAGCCACCGGTGCGCGCCTGCACTTCGCGGATGCGGAAGAAGTGTTCGATCCGATCGGCGTCGGACTCGCCCAGGCCGTACATCATCGTCACCGAGGTCTTCATCCCCTGGCGATGCGCCTCTTCCTGCACGCCGAGCCACTCGTCGGTCTGCGCCTTCTTCTTGGCGACGCGCTCGCGCACTTCGTCCACCAGGATCTCGCCGCCACCACCGGGAATCGAATCGAGACCGGCCTCGTGCAGCTGGCGCACGACCTCGGGCATCGGGATCCGGAAGCGCTCCGAGAAGAAGACCACTTCCGACGGCGAGAAGCCGTGGATGTGAATAGGGTGATGCACCTTGATGTAGCGCATCAGCTCGAGGTACCAGTCGAACGGGATGTACGGGTTGTGGCCGCCCTGCAGCAGGATCTGCGCGCCACCGATCGCCTTGCACTCGTCGATCTTGGCGCCGATCTCCTCGAACGAGAGGACGTACCCCTCATTGTCCTTCGGCCGGCGGTAGAAGGCGCAGAAGGCGCAGTCGGCCACGCAGACGTTGGTGTAGTTGATGTTCCGGTCGATGATGTACGACACCGTCGGATCCGGGTGGAGCCGGTGGCGGGTGGCATCGGCCAGGGCGCCGAGTTCGAGCAGCGGGGCGCGCTGGTAGAGCTCGAGCGCCTCGCGAAACTCGCTGCTACTGCGATCCACGGTGCTCATTCAGGCCGCCGTGAGAAAGGTGAGTGAGCCATTCGGTACCAGTCCGTCGGCGGCGAGGCGCCCGAAGAATTCGGTCAGCCCCGCGAGGTGCCGGTAGGAGAGATCGTAGTCGAGGTCGCCGAGATAGGCGCGGCAGGTGGCCGCCGGGATCCCGGTGCGTGCGGCCGCTTCGGCGGCAATGATGTCGAGGTTCCCCACGCCCCAGTCGCGCGAGGCGCAGAGCCGCTCGTGCAGGGCCAGTGCTTCGGTGCGATCGGCGTCGCGGCGGGCCGCCCAGACGGCGAAGACGAAGGGCAGCCCGGTCCATTCCTTCCACGCCTGCCCCAGGTCGATGAACACTGGGTACTGCCCCGAGGCGCGGAGGTGGAGCGCGGCGTCGCCGATCACCAGCACCGCGTCGTGCGGCAGCGCCTGCAAGCCCGCCAGGTCGTTCGGCTCGGCGCGCACCGTCGCGAACTGCGGTGTCACCTGCCAGCGGTGCTTGCAGAGCAGTTCGAGCAGCAGCACCGACGTGCGCGACGAGGCGGTGCGGAGCACGGTGGCCCCGTCGAGTTCGTTGACCGGCCGCTTCGAGAAGAGCGCCACGGAGTGGACCGGGCCATCGCAGGAGATGGCGAGGTTCGGCAGCAGGTGGTAGAGCGAGGCGTCGCGGGCATACTCCACCGCTGAGACGGCGCTCACGTCGAGCTCGCCGGCCGCGAGGAGGTCGTTCAATTCTGCGGCCGTGGCGGTGACCACTTCGGCGCCGCAGGAGACCACACCCCGGTCCATCGCCGCGAAGACCGGGGCGGTGTTGATCCAGGGGAGCCGGCCCAGCCTCACGCGGCGTGCACCACGGGCAACGACATCCGCGACGTGCCGCCCTTCGGCATCACCAGGTCGGTGAAGTCGGTGCGGACCGCCTCGTAGAGCGAATTGCGCTCGACCGGAATCTTCTGGGCGTCGCGAATCAGCGACACCAGCCCCTCGTACGGCATGTGCATCTGGGTCGTGGCGCCGGCCTCGTGATAGACCCGCTCGTACACCACCGTCCCCTCGACGTCGTCGCAGCCGAACGCCAGCGCGATCTGCGACAGGAACGGCGTGACCATCGGCCAGTGCGTCTTGACGTGCGCGATGTTGTCGAGGAAGAGCCGCCCGACGGCGATGTTCTTGAGGTCCTCGAAGCCGGTCGTGGCAGTACCGACCCGCCCGAGCTCCTCGCCGAGTTCGTTGTTCTCGGTGTGATAGGCGAGCGGGATGTAGGTCAGGAAGCCGCCGGTCTCGTCCTGCAGCTCGCGCAGCATCGAGAGGTGTTCGATCCGGTCGTCGGCCGTCTCGACATGGCCGTAGAGCATGGTGCAGTTGGTCGGGATGCCGAGGCCGTGGGCCTCGCGGTGCACCTTGATCCACTCGGCGCCGGTCAGCTTCCGCTCGGCGATCGTCGCGCGCACGGCGGTCGAGAACACTTCGGCGCCGCCACCGGGCATCGAGGTGAGGCCAGCGTCCTTGAGCGCGATCAGCACCTCGCGCACCGACGTCTTCTCGATCCGCGCCAGGTGCGCGATCTCGACCGCGGTCAGCGCCTTGATGTGGATGTGCGGATGCCGCTCCTTGAGGCCGCGGATCATGTCGGTGTAGTACGACAGCGGGAGCTTCGGGTGGAGGCCGCCGACGATGTGGAATTCCTTGGTCGGCCCACCGATGGCGGTGGCCGCCTCGTGGTAGACCTCGTCGAGCGACCGGGTGTAGTGCCCTTCCTCGTTCGGCATCCGGGCGTACGAGCAGAAGGTGCAGGTATTCCGGAGGATGCAGACGTTGGTCGGATTGATGTGCTGGTTGGCCGAGAAGTAGACGCGGTCGCCGTTCTTGCGCCGGTTGGCGTAGTCGGCGAGGGTGCCGAGGCCGATCAGGTCATCGGTGGCGTAGAGGGCGCGGGCGTCGGCGGCGTCGAGGCGGCTGCCCTCGGCGACCTTCTTGGCGATCGGCCGGAGGGCTGGGTCGCGGAGTCGCTCTTCGTGGAGGGCAACGGGCGAGAGGGTCGGCGGCGCCTGCTCGGTCATGGTGGTCATCCCTCCAATCTACGGGCACCCGGGGTTGAGGCCAACGTTCTCCCATGGTATACCCGGGAGAGGTGGTCGGGTTGCCTCCGGAAGCGGCGCCACGCCCTCCCGGAGCGCCGTAGACGGGGCATATTTCGGGGCGATGGCTCCCTCCCCCACCTGCCTCTCCTGCAATCGGCCTTTCCCCCGGAACGGCGAACTCGCCTCCCTCCCCGAGGGGCGGCGGATCGCGTTCGACCCGGGGCAGCGGCGCGTCTGGCGGATCTGCACCAAGTGCGGCGAGTGGAACCTGCTGGGGGCCGAGGCGGCGGGGGCGGCGCTGGGGGAGTTGGAGGCGCGGGTGCCGACGCGCGGGACGGCGCTCCTCATCACGCACGTGGGGCCCCGGCCCGAACTGCTGCGAGTGGACGACTTCGCCGACGTGCGGGTGGGCGAGATGGCGCTGGCGGAGCGGCGGGACACGCTGGCGAAGAAATCAAGAAATCTGGGACGACTGGGCGCCGGGTTCATTTTTCTCCTCCTGCCGCTCCTGGTCTGGCATGCCGTCACGAGTCCCGGACCATATGTCCAGTTTCCGGCCTTCGTAGGTGCGGGTGTCCTTGGGCGCGAATGGTATCGTCGATATCACCGCCTTCGCGTTTCAACTAGTCGGCTCGTTCTTGGCGTGCTTGGCCTGGGGTTTGGCGGCTTCGCGGTCGCCACGGGACGACTGAAACCGGATATCCTTGCATTCGCGATGGCTTCCGGCCTGACGGTCACGTTGGCCAGCCATCTTCTCGCAGCGAAAGCACTACTCCCCTCGGGACGTCGGGTACACGCTCCGGATGCCCATTGGGATGGCATCGCCATCAGATGGAACGCCGATCTCGGAGAACTCTCGCTGCAGGTCAGGAACGGTCCATGGATGGATGCGGTCGATTCGCAGTCCTACTTGCGGCTCGTCACAGATGGTCAGGTGTTGCCCTTGATGAGCGACGAGGATCTCACCAAGGCACATCTCCTCGCCACGACGCACGATGTCGGAGGGATTTTGAGCGCGCTCGACGCCTGGCGGCAGGACCGAGACGACACCCTGCGGCTTGCGGACATTCCCGTCATGTACTTCGTCGCGCTGGACCTGGCCTTTGCGAGGAAGGATTCGGGCTCATCCAAGGCCCAGTTGGCCCACGGGAAGCTGCTCGAAGCTGCCGACGTTGCTGATGAAGCGGAGCGGCTCGACAGGCCTCCTGAGGGCGCCTGATGGCCAAGGATGCCTGCCTCGAAGTGCGGCAAGTCGTTTCCGGTCAACAAGCAGTTGGCGAGCGTCCCGCTTGCCCGGCTTGTGGCGTTCGATCCCGATGCCAACCGCGTCTGGCGGATCTGCGCCAAGTGCCACCACTGGAACCTACTCGGCCCCGAGGCGTCTGCCGCCGCGATTCCCGAACTCACGGCGCGCTTCGATGGACTACCGAGCGCTGGGCCGGAGGGATTGGCGAAAGCGAAGGTCTCCGACAAGCTGGACCTGTACCGCGTGGGTGGGCCGCAGGAGCGGGCGGCGGCAATTCTCGAACTCAGCGAAGCGCGTCGTGAGATCTTCGGAGGGGTCCCAGTATGGGCAAAGGTCATCTTTGCGGTCTACATGCCGTACATGCTCTATCGCGCGGTGCGGGAGCCGCTCTGGGCGGCGTGGGCCGGCAGTGCCATTTGTTTCGGCATCCTGGATGCGGCCACGAAGGTGAGCAGAGCGAGTCTCGCGGGCAGATCACTTGATCGAGAGATCGCCTGGCCGATCGGGGCCATCCTGCTCGGCGCGTCGGCCATCCCCTTCGGCGTGCTGGACTACCGATGGGCGCTCTTGGGGTTAGCGCTCGGCGTACTCTTCGGATGGGTTGCACGACGCGACATGCTACGGGTTCGGGCAGTGGTCTGGACGGCGGGAGAAGACGACCTCTCCTTCGATGGAGCCGACGCCGACGGTATCGGTCAAACCCTGACGGCCACCTTGACGACACCTGAAACGATCACGCCGGACCAGGTCGCCACGGCCTTCGACCGGCTGGACCGCCTCGGGGGCCTCTCTGCGGTCCTGCGCCACCTCACGGTGGATCGTGGCCTTCCCGAAGGCAGACTCGAATTGTACCGGATGCCAGTCGACGACCTCGCACTGCTCGCGCTCGCCTCCCGAGCGGCGACTGCCGAGCCGGCGCCGCCGATCCGAGCGGGTCTGCCTGACGCCCGAGCGATCGCAGAGCTGGCCGAGTCACTCGATCGGCCGCCCGGAGGGGCCTGATGGCCAAGGACACCTGCCTCGAGTGCGGCAAGCCGTTTCCCGCCAACAAGGAGCTGGCGGCCGTGCCAAACGGGCGCCTCGTCGGGTTCGACCCCGATGCCAACCGCGTCTGGCGGATCTGCGCCAAGTGCCACCACTGGAACCTACTCGGCCCCGAGGCGTCTGCCGCCGCGATTCCCGAACTCACGGCGCGCGCTTCGATGGACTACCGAGCGCTGGGCCGGAGGGATTGGGGAAAGCGAAGGTCTCCAACAAGCTGGACCTGTACCGCGTGGGTGGGCCGCAGGAGCGGGCGGCGGCGAGCCTCGCGATCGCGTTGGCGAAGCGCGAGATGACGTCCAGCGCGGTCACGGGAATTTCGGTGACTCTGGTGGTCTTTGGCTCATTGCAGGTGTGGAGTCAGATCCTTGTGCTGCGCGCACTTGGGCTTGAATACGTCACGGGCATCTGCTTGTTCATGGGGATCAGCGGGCTCTTCCTCCCGTTCAAGGCGCGGAAACGCTGGGCCGATCGTTACCTCCCACTCCCCATGGCGCTGTTGGGTTTACTTCTGGCAGCAAACGGCTTTCTCACGACATCCTGGATACTCGCCTGCGTCCTTGCGGCGGTTGTGTTCGGAATTGCTTTCCGCTTCGAGAAGAAGTCCCCGAACGCGCTCGTCTGGACGCCTGGTCTTGATGACCTCGGCCTCAAGGAACGGTGGGGCGCCCCGGTGGCAGTGCGTGAGATACCATTTCTGCTCGACCCTCCCGATGTGAGCTCCACGGAAGCGACTGAGGCAAGTCTGCGGGCCGAGACACTCGGGAGCCTGCGTGCAGCGTTGGCACAAGTCTGTGAGGAACTCGGACAACCTGAAGGGCGCCTGGTGATCGCTGACCTTTCCAGAGAGCATCTCCTGCTACTGGCGATGGCGGCGCGCATCTCACAGGTGGAACCGCAGGCAGCGATTCGCTCGGGAGTAGCTGACGCCAAAGCAATTGCCGAGGAAGCCGAATCCCTCGACCACGCCCCTACCCTCCCAACACCTCGCGCACCTTCGTCGCCAACTCTTCCGGCGTGAACGGCTTCGGCAGGAACGGCACGTCGCCATGCTCGGCGGCCACGAGTTCTTCGCTGTAGCCCGACATCAGCAGCACCTTCATCTGCGGATGCCGCTCGCGAATCCGGCGCGACAGCTCGCCGCCGCCCATTCCCGGCATCACCATGTCGGTCAGCAGCATGTCGATCGTGCCGCCATGACTTGCATCCAGGGCCAGCGCCTCCGCCCCGCTCGCCGCACTGAGCACGACATACCCGAGCTGCGTCAGCACCCGATCGACGAGCTTTCGCACCTGCGCCTCATCCTCCGCGACCAGGATCGTCGCGCCACCAGCCGCCCGCTTCTCCGCCGCAGCTGCAGTGGCCGCCGACTCGGCTTCCGCCGCCGCCCGCGGGAAGACCAGCCGGAACAACGCCCCCTCCCCGACCGTCGACTGCACCTCGATCCGCCCGCCCGCCTGCTCCATGATGCCGTAACAGGTCGCCAGGCCGAGGCCGGTGCCCTGCCCCGCCGGCTTCGTCGTGAAGAACGGCTCGAAGAGGTGCGCCAGCACTTCCGGCGCGATGCCCTGGCCGGTATCGCGGAAGGTCAGGTGCACCTCATCGCGAATGGCCAACGCCTGGATGGTGAGCGTGCCGCCCTCGGGCATCGCATCCCGCGCGTTGACCGCCAAGTTGGTCAGCAACTGATCGCCCTGCGTCGGGTCGATGAGGATGGGGGCCGGGTCCGGAGAGAGGCGAATGCTGAGTGCGACACTGTCGCCCACCAGCTGCCGCAAGCGGCGATTCGCGTCGAGAATCAGCGCGTTGACGTCCACCACGCGCGGCTGGACCACCTGACGACGCGCGAACGCCAGCAACTGCGAGGTGAGGTCCGCCGCGCGGGCCGAGGAACGAACGATCTCCTGCACGTCGGCCAGCGCGTCGGGTTGATCAGCCACGCGCTCCTCGAGGAGGTGGCCGTAGCCGGAGATCGCGGTGATCAGGTTGTTGAAGTCGTGCGCGATCCCGCCGGCCAGTCGGCCGATCGACTCGAGCCGTGCCGCCCCGGTCAGCCGCCGTTCGAGCTTCCGCTGCTCCGTCACGTCGCGGATGATCATCAGGACGCAACGCATCCCGTCGATGTCAACGAGCCGACCCGCCAGACGGGTCTCGCGGACCGCGCCATCGGGACGCACCAGCGCGACGGCGAAATCCGTCAGCGTGCCGTCGCGCGAAATGGCCCGCACCATCGCCTCGCGGTCGGCCGGCGTCGGCCAGAGCTTCAGCTCCACGGCCGAGCGCCCGAGGACCTCGTCCCGACTCCGCCCCGTGAGCTCAACAAAGCCCTCGTTGACTTCGAGCAGCACGCCATCGGCGAAGCGGTCAGGCGACACCGTCCGGCGTCAGCGAAAAGAGTCGCGAGAACTTCTCCTCGCCCCGAAGGCGTTCCGCCTCGCGCGCGTGGTCGCGACGCCCCACCAGGACGATGGCCAATCCGCCGGCGAGAAGCACGAGGGCCCCCAACGCCGTACGCATCGGGAAGACGCGCTCCTGGATCGTCGCGTCCCAACCGCCAGCCGGCATCGCCAGCAATTGCCACTGTCGGCCCGAGAACGCGACCGATGCCCGGATGGCCAGACCATTCGTCCCGACCAGCGTGGAATCGCCGACGATCAGCGCGCCGCGTTCGTCGACGAGCGCGCTCCGGATATTGGGAAGATTCTCGAGCCCGGCCTCGACCGCGATCGGCGCCAGTCGCACCACCACGGCCGCCACGGCGATCACCGAGCCGTTCTCGGCACGGGCAGCGAGCCGCCCGACGAGCCCGGTCCCGCCCTGGTACAGCTCCGTGGGCCCCGGACACGACGATGCCCGGCTCGGTCAGCGCGCGCCGGAAGTCGGCAACCGTGCCCTCTCGCGAATCCTGCATCACGTTCCGACCGCTCGCCTGTTCATTGCCGAGCTGCGGCCAGATGTGCGTGATCGTTCCGTCGGGAGCGACGAACTGCACCGCGAGCACGCTGGGCACATCCTGAAGGATGTCCTGCGCGAAGCGGTCGAACTCCTCCGCCCGATCGGGCTTGTCCCAGTGAATCTCGAGGAAGGAAGAGAGCCCGTGCAACAACGCCATCCGACCGCGCAATGACGTCTCGAGCGCCGTGGCCGTCGGCACCACCTCGTTGCGCACCGACTCACGCAGCAGTTCGGTGCGCACCCCGGCGTACCAGCGGTCGGCGGAGATGGCGATCGCGCCGGTGACGGCGACCACGATCAACGCCGTCGTCCAGGCCGAGAAACCAGCACCCCCCCGACGGCGTTCACCGCGGGGGGGCAAAGGGGCCGGAGGGGCCGGGGTCACCATCAGAGAGCTCGGACCGCCAACGTCACGTTGTGGCCGCCGAAGCCGAAGGAGCCTGGAGAGCGCGACCCGGACGGGCTGGCTCCGGTTTCACATTCGGCACGCAATCCAGGTCGCACTCGGGATCGGGATCATCGTTGTTGATGGTCGGCGGGACTTCTCCGGTGCGGGCCACCAGCAGGGACACGACGGCCTCGATCGCGCCGGCCGCGCCCAGCGCGTGTCCGGTCATCGACTTGGTCGAGGCAAAGATGAGCCGCTTCGCCTGGTCGCCGAAGACCGCCTTCACGGCGTTCGTCTCGGCAATGTCACCTTGCGGCGTCGAGGTACCGTGGGCGTTGATGTAGTCGACCTCGTCGAGGGCGATGTTCCCGCTTTCCAGGCACATCTGCATCGCCTGCATCGCGCCATGACCGTCCGACGGCGGTGAGGTGATGTGATAGGCGTCACCCGACGCGCCGTAGCCGATGACCTCGCCGAGGATCGTCGCGCCGCGGGCCTTGGCGTGCTCGTATTCCTCGAGCACCATCATCCCGGCACCATCGGCGAGGACAAAGCCGTCACGACCACGATCGAACGGGCGTGACGCCCTGGCCGGCTCGTCGTTGCGCGTGGAGAGCGCCTTCATGTTGCCAAACGCCGCCACCGTCAGGCCGGTGATCGCGGCCTCGCAGCCGCCCGCCAGCATCACGTCGGAGATGCCACCCTTGATCAACTGCCACGACGTCCTGATGGCGTGGGCGCCCGAGGCGCATGCCGAGACGGTGGCGAAGTTGGGGCCGCGGAGGTTGTAGCGAATGGACGCCAATCCCGCCGCGATGTACGGGATGAACATCGGGACGAAGAACGGCGAGACGCGGTCGGGCCCCTTGGTGAGGTAGGCCTCGACGTTGTCGGTGAAGGTCTGCATGCCGCCGATGCCGGCCCTGATGATGCAGCCGGCCTTGGCGGGATTGATGCTGCCCGGCTCCGCGAGTCCGGCCTGCACCATCGCCTGATGGGCGGCGGCCAGGCCGTACTGCGCGAAGAGATCGTAGCGTCGTGCTTCCTTCTTGTCGATGTAGGGAGCGGATCGAACCCCTTCACCTCGCAAGCGAAACGCACCGACGAACGGACGGGATCGAACTTCGTGATCGGCGCCGCGCCGGAGACACCCGCGAGCAGGATTCGTCCAGGACTCGTCCACGGTCAGCCCCACCGGGGTCACCAGGCCGAGTCCCGTCACCACGACGCGGCGCGTCAAATCACTTCCCCAGCTTGTCGTTCAGGTACTTCAGCGCATCCCCCACGGTCCGCAGCTTCTCGGCGTCTTCGTCCGGGATGTCGATGTCGAATTCCTTCTCGAAGGCCATCACCAGCTCGACGGTATCCAGGGAGTCGGCGCCGAGATCCTCCATGAACGCGGCCTCCGGGGAGAGCCCTCGCGCTCGACACCCAGCTCCTCGACAATGATGTCCTTGACCTTCTCCGCCACGTCACTCACGTGATGCCTCTGTGCGTTGTGGGAACGATGAACCAGCTCAGCCGATCATGCCGCCGTCGACCACCAGGACCTGCCCGGTGAGTAGGCACCCATCTCCGACGCGAGGAACGCGACGGTTCCTGCGATGTCCGCCGGGGCGCCGAGGCGACCTAACGGGATGGACTCCAATAATGCCGCCCGGGCCGTCTCCGGCAAGGAGGCCGTCATGTCCGTCTCGATGAACCCCGGGGCGATGCAGTTCACCAGGACGCCCGGGCCGCATACTCCTTCGCGACCGACTTCGAAAGCCGATCAGCCCCGCCTTGCTGGCCGCATAATTGGCTCTGCCCGGCGTTGCCGGTGATACCGACGACGGAGGTGATGTTGACGATCCGCCCGGAGCGGCGCTTCATCATCCTTTGATCACCGCCTGCGTGGCCACGAAGGCCCCCGTCAGGTTGGCGGCGAGCACCTCATCCCAGTCGGCCTGGCCGAGCCGGATGAGGAGGTTGTCGCGGAGTCAGGCCGGCGTTGTGACCAGGATGTCGATCGGGCCGAGCTCCGCCTCACAGGCGGCGATGGCGGCCCGGATCGAATCGGGCTGGGTAACGTCGCAGGCGAAGCCCCGGGCACGAGGGCCGATCGCCGCCGCGACCTTGGTCGCGTTCGCCGCCGCCGACCGACCGACCACAGCCACTTGCGCGCCAGCGGCGTGCAGCGTCTCCGGATCGCACGGCCGATGCCGCGCGTGCTGCCGGTCACGAACGTAATGCGCCCGGTGAGATCAAGCGGAAGGCTCATGAGGCGAGGAAGGTCTCGAGGTCGGTAGCGGTCCCAAGCGGCGTACACGACGCCTCGGGGACGATGCGCTTGAGGAGGCCGGTGAGCACACTGCCCGGGCCGATCTCGAGCCAGCGCGCCTCTGAAAACTCCCGGGCAATCCGCAGCATCGGGCGACCCAGCGCACCGGGCGGTCAACTGGTCACCAAGCAGGCGGATGGCGTCATTACGATCGTC
>JADKJZ010000008.1 GCA_016720805.1 Gemmatimonadota bacterium
GCAGGTCCCAGCACGCCATGTCGATCGCCGACTTGACGTAGGGATGGCCGCGCATCGCCGAATCCATCCGTTCGTTCAGCTCACCCAACGCCAGCGGATCGGCCCCGAGCAGCTGCGGCGCCAGTTCGGCGATGCCGGCCCGCGCGCCGCGCGCATACGCCGGCAGGTAGGCCGGCCCGAGCGGACAGATCTCGCCCCAGCCCGTCAGCCCCGCGTCGGTCTCGACCGCGACCACGGTCGAATCGAACACCGAGACGGCGTTGCCACCCGACCACTTGTAGCTCCCCTCATGCAGCGGGAGATCGATCTGGTACGCACGAATCGCGGTGATCTTCACGCGGTCTTCTCCACTGGCGCCTGCGAGGAACGGAAGAGCGTGGCGGCCGTGTAGAGCAGCACCACCACCACGACCCACTTCACCATCGTGAGCGGCAACTCCTTCACCACGTACGCCGCCACCAGGACCCCGGGAATGCCGCCCACCGCCAACCCCGTGACGACGCGCTTGTCGTACCGACCCGACCTGTAGAAGCGGATCGCCGCCGCCGGCAGGATCAGCGAGGCCGATGCCGCCATGATCGGGAAGACCGCCTTCGAGTTCATCCCGAGCATGTAGGTCATCGCCATCGTCGGTGCGTAGTTGCCGATGCCGAGCGAGGTCAGCGAGCCGATGATCAGCGAGCCGAGGACGGCGATCGCCAGCGCCCCGCCGGTCAGGCCGATGGTCCCCTCGCTGAGCGAGAGGCTCATCGTGAGGCGGATCGCCATGAAGCCCGCGGTGACGAGCAGCGCAATCGCCATCGCCCGCTGGATGGTGCGACGCGGCCAGTGGACCACGATCCCCGTGCCGAACCACGCCCCGACGCCGCCGGCCAGCACCATGCTGATGATGGTCGGCTTGTCGATCAGGCCGCCGAGCAGGATGATGAAGATCACGCACTCGAGGAGCGTCGGAATGGCATGCCCGACGTTCATCGTGCCCGGGATGTTCTCGTCATCGACGATCCGGAAGAGGCGGAGCACGGCGGTCGTGGTCGCAAACGACCCGATGCCGAGCGTGTCCAGGAAGTCGGTGGCGAAGCCAAGGCCGAGGAGAGCGGGCCACGAGCGTGCGCCGGTGGTGGGGGCTGGTGCGGTCATCACGACTCCGGAGGGGGATTGGCTGGAACGATCGGCCGGCGAGGAGTATGTCGCCGGGGTGGGGCGAAGTCCAGCGACCGCGCCGGGAGACGCGGTCGGTCAGGCGAGGACGGCGTCAGCTGCCGACGAGCGCGGGCTTCCGCCGGTCCGACGGAATGGCCGGGTAGATCGGTTGGTACATCCGGTCGGCCACCCACGACTCGATGTCGTCGGGGACTTCGACCGTCGCCAACCCTTCCTCGAGGGCCACGCGCACGACAGCCGACGCGATGGCGACGGAGGTGGTGCGAATCGTCTCGAGCGCAGGAAAGAGCGCGCCCTGCGAGAGGTCGTGCGGACTGACCGTGGCCGCGAGTGCCCGGGCGGCCGCGAGGAACATCCCGTCGCTCACCGCGGTGGCCTGCGTGGCCACGACACCCAACCCCAGACCCGGGAAGATGTAGACATTGTTGGCCTGTCGTGGGACAAAGTCCTGCCCGTCAAGCGAAACCGGCGCCGCCGGGGAGCCGCTCGCAAAGA
Source organism: Gemmatimonadota bacterium (assembly GCA_016720805.1). Taxonomy (NCBI): domain Bacteria; kingdom Pseudomonadati; phylum Gemmatimonadota; species Gemmatimonadota bacterium. The sequence continues at coordinate 1,660 of JADKJZ010000008.1, forward strand.
GCGCACGCCCCCCGGTCCACCGATACGCCTCTTCCGAGGTGCACTCCGCCTTCGACGTCGGATTCGACAGCGCAAAGATGATCGGCCGCGCCGTCACCTCGGCCATCGCCGTGATCACCGGCTCCGAGAACGCGCGTGACTGCGCCGCCACGCCGATCAGTGCCGTCGGCCTGAGGGTGCGGACCGCCGCCTCGAGTGTGGCAATCGTGGGGTGGTCGTGCGCGAACGGCAGCTTGTGCGGCTGGAGGTCGCTGCGGGACGACTCCACCAGCCCCTTCGAGTCGAGGAACCAGCAGCGCCGCCTCGCCTCGGCCTCGGGCAGCCCGTCCTCCATCATCGCCTTCACGATCAATTCACCGATCCCGGTGGCGGCCGCGCCGGCGCCGTAGAAGAGCACCTGCTGGTCGCGAAGCGCCCCGCCGAGCGCACGACACGCCGAGTAGAGGCCCGCGAGCGTGACGGCCGCCGTCCCCTGGATGTCGTCATTGAAGGAACGGATGCGATTGCGGTGGGCCGCAAGCAGGCGGAAGGCGTTGTCGGTGGCGAAATCCTCCCACTGGAGCAGCGCGCTCGGGAAGACCTCGCGGACCGCGTCGACGAACTCTTCCGCGAGCTCGGCATAGGCCGCGCCGCGCAGTCGCGGCTCGGCGATGCCCGGGTAGAAGGTCGATTCGCGCAGCGCGACGTTGTCGGTGCCGACATCGAACATCACCGGGAGGCAACGGGTCGGATCGATCCCGGCACAGGCCGTGTACAGCGCCAGTTTGCCGAGCGGGATGCCCATCCCCTGCGCGCCAAGATCGCCGAGGCCGAGGATCCGTTCGCCATCGGTCACGACCAGCACGTCGACATCGCGGACGGGCCAGTTCGCCAGGACTTCGCGGACCCGGCCACGATCCCGGGCGGTAATGTAGAGACCGCGCGGTCGGCCGAAGATCTCGCCGAAGTGTTCGCAGGCCTCTCCGACGGTGGGGGTATAGACGATCGGCATCAATTCGCTGATGTGGTCGATCAGCGCGCGGTAGTACACCGTCTGGTTGCGATCCATGAGCCGCGCCAGCGTGATGTACTTGCCGAGCGGCGTCGCGGTGCGGCGCAGGTTGAGCAGCGTCCGCTGGACCTGCTCCTCGAGCGTGAAGACGCGCGCCGGCAGCAGGCCGTGGAGGCCGTAGGCGTCGCGTTCCTCCAGCGTAAAGGCGCTACCGCGGTTCAGGTGCGGATTGCGGAGCAGGTCGTAACCACGAGGTGCAGAAAGCGGGGACATCAGGACTCCAGGCCGGGGGTCAATCCGCAACCGCCACCCGCTGCATGTCGCGGGTCACTGTGCGGAGGGCTCCCAGCATCACCACACCACCGATCAACGCAACCGTCGGGAGCAACAGCACGGCGCGATCCAGGCCAAAACGATCCGAAAGCGCTCCGATGAGCGGCAGCGCAATGGCGTCACCCGCCAGATGGATGAACAGAAGATAGGCGCCGATCACCGTGGCGCCGATTCGGGCCGGCACGACATCGAAAATGACGGCGGCCATCGGTCCGTTGTACCAGGAGAGGCAGAAAAAGGCGACTACAAAGATCGGAATAAAGGTGTCGAGGTCACGGACCGTCATCAGCCAGATCGCGAGGGGGCCGCCAATCACCAGCCCGAGCGAGACGGTGATCACTCGTGCCCGGTTGGTGAACTTCGACAGGTACTCCGCGATGAAGCCGCCCGCCAACGCCCCGAGCGTGCCGGAGAGAAGGCCCCACTTGCCGAGGAGGGCCGCCCCTTCCGCCGAAGTCAGCGTGAAGGTCCGGGTCATGTAGGTCGGTCCCCAGCCTACGATGCCGTTCATCCCGAAGGAGATCGCCGCGCCCGCGAGGAAGACGTAGACCAGCGTCGGGGTCGCCAGCACCAGCCGGCCGGCATGGACGAGGTCGTCGACCGCGCTCTCGAGCTCGGGCGTGAAGGGCGTCTCCTCGCGGCGATCGCTGCGCACGAGCCGGACCCAGCGGTAGATCGTCAGGGCCAGGCCCACGGCGACGGCGCCGGCGAGCACGGCGGCATCGGCCTTCGAGTCGGCGCCGTACCGGATGGTGAGGATCCACGCCGCGATGAGCCCCGCGGTGGTCAGCACGATCAGCGCGAGGAATTGCCGAATGAAGCCGCGCACCCCGATCTCCAGTTCCGCCATGAAGGAACGGAAGGTCATCGGCGTTTCGGTGCGTGTCGGGTCGACGAGCCGCGTTACCAGCACCGCGCAGAGGAAGCCGGGCAGCCCCACCGCCATGAAGGCGACGCGCCAGCCGTAGATGCTCTCGAGCCAGCCGCCGAGCAGCAGGCCGAGCACCCCGCCGACGGGGATGCCCGCCGAGAGGATCGCCATGGCGACCGGCCGCTTCTTGCCGGGGAAATAGTCGGCGACCATCGACGACGACGCCGGCCCGAATGCGGCCTCGCCGATTCCGACCGCCGCTCGGCAGATGAACAGCTGCCAGAAGGAGCGCACCAATCCGCCGAGGGCGGTGAAGGCGCTCCAGATCGCGACGCCACCGGCGATGACCGTCTTGCGGCTGCGCAGGTCGCTGAGCACGCCGAGGGGGAGCGCGGCAATCGAGAAGACCAGGATGTAGGCCGAGCCGAGCCAGCCAAGCTGGGTGTCGGTCAGCATCAGGTCGCGCTTGATCGGCTCGAACAACGCGAAGATCACGTTGCGATCGAGGTAGTTGAGCAGGTTGACCACGGCCAACAGGGCGAGCGCCGCCCAGGAGTTGGAACGGCGCGTCGCGATGGCCCGTTCCTCGGTGTTCAGAACTCCACCGCCGTGATGCCCAGGCGGTCGCGTGCGTCCATGATCGTCTTGACCACCACCTGCGGGTCGTCGGTGACCGTGAAGAGGCGAAGTTCCGGGGTCGAGATGTAGCCGTCGTCCACCATCCGCTGGTGGATCCAGTCCACCATCCCGCGCCAGTACTCCGTGCCGAAGAGCACCACCGGGAAGTCGGTGACCTTGCCCGTCTGGATGAGCGTGAGGGACTCGAACAGCTCGTCGAGCGTGCCGAAGCCGCCCGGGAAGACGACGAAGCCGATCGCATACTTGACGAACATCGTCTTGCGCACGAAGAAGAACTTGAAGTCGAGCGACGACGTCAGGTACGGATTGACCCGCTGCTCGTGCGGCAGCTCGATGTTGCAGCCGATCGAGATGCCCTCCGCCTCGAAGGCGCCCTTGTTGGCGGCCTCCATGATGCCGGGCCCGCCGCCGGTGATCACCGGGACGCCGGCCTTGGCGAAGAGTCGCGCGGTCTCCTCGGCAGCGAGGTACATCGGATGGTCGGGCTTGGTGCGCGCCGAGCCGAAGATCGAGACGCCGCCCGCGACCGACTGCAGGTTCTCGAAGCCCCAGACGAACTCGCCGAGGATGCGCAGCACCCGCCACGAGTCGGACGAGCGGCGGATCTTGAGCGTCTCCTCGTCGAGCGGAATGTTGAGGAGGTTCTCGTCCTGCGTCGGCTTGCGCGGAGTCTTGAGGTCGTGCGCCTGCTCGGGATGGCTCGTCGCCTTGCTCTCAGACATTCCGGAACGCCTCCAGCATCGCGCGATGGTCATCGGCGACGTTGTAGAAGTACGGGGAGACGCGGACATGGCCCGGCCGCGCATCCACGATGAAGCCCGCATCCGCCAGCCGTGCCACATCGCGCCGCGGGTCATTGCTGGGCAGCATGACGATCGCGCTGCGCCATGCGGGGGTGGCCGCGACCTTCGGCGTGAGTCCCATCGCGCGCGCCGCGTCGATCAGGTCCTCGGTGAGCGCGGAGGTCACCGTGCGGATCGTCTCGGCGCCGGCCGCCTCGAGCACGTCGAGCCCGCCCAGCTGCGTCACCACTGGCAGCAATGGCGGCGTCCCCGCTTCGAAGCGGCGGGCATCGTCGTGCGGCGTGAAGTGGCGCGGGTCGAAGGCGAACTGATCACGGTGCGCAAACCAGCCGCTGGCCAGAGGCGCGAGCTCGTGGGTCGTCTCGGCGCGCGCGTAGAGGAACGTGATCCCGGTGCCGCCCAGCATCCACTTGAGTCCGCCCGAGGCGTAGAAGTCGACACCGGCCGCGTGCACGTCGACCGGCAGCTGCCCGACGCCGTGATACCCATCGATGAACGACAGCGCACCGTGACGGGAAGCGATCTCGCCGATGGCGGCGATATCCTGGATCGCGCCGGTGGTGAAGTAGACGTGCGAAGTGATCACCATCGCGGTCTGGTCGTTGACCGCCGCCTCGAACGCCTCCAGTGGCACCGAGATGCCATCGGGACTCTCCAGGATCACCAGGTCGACGTCCCGCGGCAGCCACTGATAGGGCACTGTCGGGAAGTCGAGGGCGGTGGTCACCACGCGCCGCCTGGTGCTGGTGTCGAGCGCCGAAGCGACCACGCCGAGAATGCTCGACATCGAAGGGTGCAGGGCGATTTCGCTGGCGCTGGCACCGATCAGCGCGCCGAGGCGGCTGCGCAACTCGGCGAGGTCGCCCCACCAGGTCTCGTACCAGTTGGCGGCACCGCGGAGTTCCCACTGGTCGAGATGCGCGTCAATCCGCCGGCGCGAGGCGCGCGAGAGCGCCCCGAGCGAGCAGGAATTGAGGTAGGTGGTCCGCTCGAGAATGGGGAATTCGGAGCGCCAGCTCACCAGGGGGTGCGGGAGGGGGGCGGCCATGGTCATTGGCCTGCAATATAGGCCCCTCGGGTCGATCTCCGACCCGCCGCGCCGGTATATTCCGGGCATGGCCGAGCCTCACGCCCCCGACCCCCGGTATCGCGGTTCCTGGTCCGCGCTGTTCGGGGCGCTGACCCTCCGGGCGCTGGCCTCGCCGCGTACCGCCGTCGACCTGCTGCGCACCGGCTGGGCCTTCCGGCGCCGCGATTGGTGGCGGCAAGCTCCCTTCCTGCCCGTCCCCGATGGGACCTATCTCCGCTGGCGGATGTACACCGCCTATGGAGACGAGTCGGCAGTGCCCCCGGCGGAAGACGTCGTTCGCTTCGCTCGCTGGCGGCGGGAGACGATGGGCTGCTGATGCCTGACCGCACCGCGCGTCCGCATGTCGTCGTGATCGGCGGCGGCTTCGCCGGGCTGTACCTGGCCCGGGGGCTCGCGCGCGCCGAGGTGCAGGTGACGCTGGTCGACCGGCGGAATCACCACCTCTTCCAGCCGATGCTCTATCAGGTCGCGGCGGCGGCGCTCTCGCCCAAGGACATTGCCGCCCCGATCCGCTCGATCCTCCGCAACCAGGCGAACGTCGAGGTGTTGCTCGCCGAGGTGACGCGCGTGGACGCCGACGCGCGCCTGGTCCACCTCGACGTCGGGACGCAACTGGCGTACGACTACTGCGTGGTGGCCACGGGCGCGCGCCACTCCTACTTCGGCCACACCGAGTGGGAGCGCTTTGCCCCGGGACTCAAGAGCGTCGAGGACGCACTCGACATCCGCCGGCGGATCCTGATCGCGTTCGAGCGCGCTGAGCGCGAGCCCGATCCCGCCAAGCGGCACCAGTACCTGACCTTCGTCGTGATCGGTGGTGGGCCGACCGGCGTCGAGATGGCGGGGGCGATCGCCGAGATTCGCCGCTTTGCACTCTCGCGCGACTTCCGGCACATCGATCCGCGTGAGGCCACCGTGATGTTGGTGGAGGGCGGGCCGCGCCTGCTGCCCTCTTATCCCCCCGCGCTCTCGGCGCGCGCCAAGGCCGACCTCCGGGCACTTGGCGTCGAAGTGCGCGAGAACACCCTGGTCACCGGCATCACCGCGGCGTCGGTCGAGGCCGCCGGCTGGGTGATTCCGACGACCACCGTGGTCTGGGCTGCCGGCAATCAGGCCTCGCCGCTGCTCAAGACGCTCGGCGCCCCGCTCGACAGCCAGGGTCGCGCCCTGGTCGAGCCCGACTGCACGGTACCCGGCCACCCGGAACTCTTCGTGCTGGGGGATGCCGCCGCGTTCCTGCACCAGAGCGGGCGGAGTGGCCCGCTCCCCGGCGTCTGTCCGGTGGCGATGCAGATGGGGCAGTACGCCGCGTCCGCGATCAGGAATGACCTCGCCGGCAAGGCACGCGTCCCGTTCTCGTATTGGGACAAGGGACAGCTGGCGGTGATCGGTCGCGGCCACGCCGTCGCCGATCTCGGCAAGCTCACCTTCGCCGGCGTGACGGCGTGGATGGTGTGGGCCTTCGTGCACATTTTCTTCCTCGTCTCGTTCCGCAACCGGGTGATGGTGCTGCTGGAATGGATGTGGTCGTACGTGCGCTATGCGCCTGGTGCCCGCCTCATCACCGGCGAAACGGCGGAATACGCCGCGCGAGTACCGGGGCGTCGGTGACGCCTCCCACGCTTGCCGAGGTGCAGGTCGAGGCGGCGCGTCTCGGCTTCGTCGCGTGCGGCGTGGCGTCGCTGGAGCCGAGCCGCCGCGCCGATGCGCTCGATGCGTGGCTTGCCAGCGGCCGTGCCGGCACCATGCGCTATCTCCATCGGCAGGCGAAGAAGCGGAAGCAGCCGGCGCTGGTTCACCCCGAGGCGCGCAGCGCGGTGATGGTGCTCGACAACTACGCCGCGGCCTCCGACGAACAGCCGCAGCCGGGCGATGCCTTCAAGGTGGCGTCCTACGCGCGCGGCACCGACTATCACCTGGTGACGCTCGGCCGCTTGCTGGCGCTGAAGGAGTGGCTGATCAGTCGCGGGGCCAGCTTCACCAGTGCGTGGGTCGATGACGGACCGGTCCCCGAGCGTGAACTGGCCGAACGCGCCGGCCTCGGCTGGATCGGCAAGAACGCCATGCTCATCAACCCGCGCCTTGGCTCGTGGACCTTCATCGGCTCGGTCTTCACCGATCTGGTCATTCCCGCGGACGCTGCGGTCGACACCGATCGCTGTGGCAGCTGCACCCGCTGCCTCGATGCCTGTCCCACCGAGGCGATCGTGGCCCCGCGCGTCCTCGACGCCACACGCTGCCTCTCGTACCTGAGCATCGAGTACAAGCCCGATCCGCCCCCCGAGCTCGATGGACGGTGGGCGGAGTGGGCCTTCGGCTGCGACATCTGCAACAGCGTCTGCCCCTGGAACGAGAAGTTTGCGGAGCCGACGACGATTGCCGACTTCCGCCGCCGCCCGCACCCCGACCGTCGTGATCCCGCTGCGTTCGACACCCTCGACGACGCGGAATTCACCCGGCGCTACGCCGATTCACCCCTGGCGCGTCCCGGTCTGGTCCGGATGCGCCGCAACGTGCGGCACGCCACGGCGGGCCGCCAGGATGCCGAGTCATGACCGTCACGCTCCACTCCATCGCGATCTTCGTCCACGACATCGACAAGGCGCTGAAGTTCTACAACCACCAATTGGGGCTCCCGGTCGGGAAGCAGGGCTCCTTCGGCTTCGAGTTGCTCGAGCACGCGCCGCACGTCGGCGTGCATCCGGCACAGCATCCCGATGCCAAGGCGATGGTGGGGCGTCACACCGGGATCACCTTCGAGGTCGATGATCTCCTCGCGCTGTCGTCGAAGCTGCTCGCGGAGGGGGTGACCTTCCTTGCGGAGCCGGCGCAGCAGGGCTTCGGGATGATGGCGATGGTGAAGGACCCCGATGGCAACGTGATGGCGCTGTGGGAAGACAACGTCTCGCAGGTCGTGGCCGAGGGGCCACCCGCATGAGCGTGGCGCGCGAGTTTGCCTCCGACAACACCGCCCCGGCGCATCCTGCCGTCCTCGAGGCGATGGCCGCGGCCAACCACGGCCCGGCCCACGCCTACGGCGCCGATGCATGGACGGCGAAGGCGGTGGCATGGTTCCGCGACCAGTTCGGCGGTGACACCGCGGTCTTTCCGGTCTGGAATGGCACCGGCGCGAACGTCGTCTCGCTGCGCGCGCTGACCCGGCCGTACCACGCGGTGCTCTGCACCCAGCATTCGCATATCCAGGTGGATGAGTGCGGCGCGCCGGAACTGCACACGGGCTGCAAGCTGGTCGACTTGCCCTCGGCCGATGCGCGGATCACGCCGGCGCAGTTGCGGGCCGCAGTGCGCGGCATCGGCAACGAGCACGCCGTGCAGCCGCACGTGCTCTCGCTGACGCAGACCACCGAGTACGGCACCGCGTACTCGGTGGCGCACCTCACGGAGCTGTGTGGCGTGGCGCACGAGCTGGGGCTGCGGGTGCACATGGACGGCGCGCGGATCGCCAACGCCGCCGCCACCCTTGGCGTGCCGATGCGCGCCTTCACGCGGGACGCGGGCGTCGATGTCCTCTCCTTTGGCGCGACGAAGAACGGTGGCATCAACGCCGAGGCGGTGCTGGTCTTCGATCCGGCGCTGGCGGCCGAATTGCCCTTTCTGCGCAAGCAGTCCGCGCAACTGGCGTCGAAGATGCGCTTCCAGTCGGCACAGTTCCTGGCCTTGGCCGAGGGCGAGGTGTGGCTGGAGAACGCGCGGCACGCCAACGCGATGGCGGGACGGCTCGAGGCGGGGCTTCGCGGAATCGCGGGCGTCACCATCACCCAGCCGGTCGAGGCGAACGCGGTCTTCGCGGTGCTGCCGACCGCCGTGACGACGGCGCTGCAGGAGCGCTTCCACTTCTATGTCTGGAACGAGACCAGCGGCGAAGTGCGCCTGATGGCGAGCTGGGCGACGCAGCCGGAGAACGTGGATGAATTCGTGACTGCGATCGCAGCGGCGATGCTCGACCATCGATCATCGACCATCGATCATCGATGATCGATGGTGGTGCCCCTTGCGGGGTGCGTGACGGCTGTTTATATCAACGTTGATGCAAACGACTTCGCGCGCCGATGCGCTCCGGCTGGTTCGGGCCCTGGTGACCGTCCTCGACCGCTCCGCGCGCGAGGTCGAGGCCACCACGGGGATCACCAACGCCCAACTCTTCGTGCTCCGGCGCCTTGCCGCGGGCGGCAATCCATCGGTGAATGAGCTCGCCGAGCGGCTGCACGCCCGCCAGAACACCGTTTCGGCGCTGCTCAAGCGGCTGGTGGCGGCCGGGCTGGTGATGCGGGCGCGCGCCGCCGACGATGGCCGCCGCGCGGTGCTCTCGCTCACGCCGGCCGGGCGTCGGTTGGTGCGCCGCGCCCCGCCGGCACCGCTCGAGCAGCTGCTCGGCGCGCTCGAGGGCATGTCGGCCACCGAGGTGCGCGCGCTCTCCCGTGGTCTTGCCCCGCTGGTCCAGCGCCTCGGCCTCGCGCCGGAGTCCGCGCCAGTCCTCTTCGAGGATCGCTGAGTGCCCACGCCGCAGCCGGTGACGGTCACCCTCGATGCGCCGGACGGACCATCGTCCACCGCGGCCGGCACGCTGCGGCACTTCACGGCGGGGCAGCGCGTCCTCCGCGCGGCGGCCACGCTCCTGGTCGGAATTGCGGTCGCGGCGCTGCTGATCCCGATACCGATCATCCACCTCGTCGGGATCCCGCTGGCGTTGGTACTCGCGGTGTTCTTCGCAGGGCGTCAGCTGCTGACCTCGGTCCGACTGGCCCCCTTGCGACTCCCCTGCCCGAAGTGCGGTGCGGAGAACCGTGTCGGCGGCGGGTTGGGGTACCGCACGGCAACCGCACCGATCGAGCACGCCTGCGACAGCTGCCGGCGGCAGTTGACGTTGCGCATCAACGCCGAGTAGTCCGTGACAGCGCTCGGCTCGACTGAACGGCGCGAGGATGGCCGGACCGCCCGCATCGCCGCCCTCGCGGTCGTGGTCGGGGTGACGGGTGGTTTGGTCGCCGCCCTCCTGATCTCGTTGATCCGGCTGATCACCCACCTCGCCTTTGAAGGCCGTGCGTCCCTCGCCCCCGCCGACCCGAGTCAGCATCACCTCGGCGCGGTCGTGATCCTCATTCCGATCATCGGTGCGGCCCTGGTCAGCGTCATGGCGCGTTGGGGATCCGAGGCGATTCGCGGTCACGGGATTCCCGAGGTGATGGACCGGATCCTCCACGCCGATTCCCGCATACCGGCAAAGCTCACCATCCTCAAGCCGCTCTCGGCCGCCATCGCGATCGGTACCGGAGGCCCGTTCGGCTCGGAAGGACCGATCATCGCCACCGGCGGTGCGCTCGGTTCGTTGCTCGGGCAAGTGCTCCGCGTGACAGCGGACGAACGGAAAATCCTGCTCGCCGCCGGAGCGGCCGCCGGGATGGCGGCCACCTTCGGGACCCCGGTGGCCGCGGTCCTCCTGGCGATCGAGCTGTTGCTGTTCGAGTTCCGGGCCCGGTCGATCATTCCCGTGGCGCTGGCCGCCTGCGCCGCGACCGCGGTCCGGCTGATCCTGCTTGGGAATGACCCACTCTATCCGATGCCGACGGTGATGGAGCCGAGCGGCGTCGCGCTCGCCTGCTATGCCATCCTCGGCCTGCTCATCGGGGCGGTATCGGTCGGGATCACGCGGTCGCTGTATGCGGTCGAGGATCTCTTCGAGCGCCTTCCGATTCACTGGATGTGGTGGCCGCTGCTCGGCGCCGTGGTGGTCGGCGTGGCCGGGTATCTCGATCCGCGGATACTGGGGGTCGGCCCCGAGAACATCATCAACTCGCTGGCGGCGCGGCTCACCATCACCGCGACGGCGGCGTTGTTGCTGCTCAAGTTCCTCGCCTGGGTGGCCTATCTCGGGAGCGGCACCTCGGGGGGAACCCTGGCACCGCTCTTCACCTTCGGGAGCGGCGTGGGTGCCATCGTCGGCATGCTGGCGGCCGCACATTTTCCCGAGCTCGGCGTTGCGCCGCCGGTGGCAGCCCTCGTGGGGATGGCGGCGATGTTCGCGGGTGCCTCGCGGGCACTGCTCGCGTCGGTGGTGTTTGCGTTCGAAGCGACACGGCAGCCGCTGGGGCTGTTGCCGCTGCTTGCGGGATGCACCACGGCGTACCTGATGTCGCGCGCGCTGATGAAGCACTCGATCATGACCGAGAAGCTGGCCCGCCGAGGCGTGCTGATTCAGGATGACTACGCCGTCGATTTCCTGGCGCGGATCCCGGTCGACGGGGCGATGACCCGGATCGTCGCGACGCTCGATGCCGACACACCGGTCGTGCTGGCGCGGGCGATCCCGGTGCACGGCGCAGGTGCCGGGCACCAGGGCTTTCCGGTGCTCGATGGCGAGGGCCACCTGGTCGGGGTCGTGACGATGCGCGACCTCCATCGTCCCGACGCACCGGAAACCGTCGGCCAGTTGATCCGGCGGCCGCCCCTGGTGGCGTATCCCGACCAGTCGCTCCGCGATGCAGCCGATGTGATGGTGCGCGAGGGGGTCGGCCGACTGCCGGTGGTCACCCGAACCGCGCCGAGGGAGTTGGTGGGGATCCTGTCGCGCAGCGACTTGTTGCGAGCGCATGCCCCGCGCCTGCAGGCGGCAGAACAGCGTCGGCAACTGGTGCGCCTGGATCGGTGGCGCCAGGTGGTGTTCCGGCGGCGCTAGCCCCGGGAGTCGGCTACTTTCCGACGATGCTCTCTCGCCGCTCCCTGACTCCCACCACACTCACCCTCTTCGCGGTGTTTGTCGTGTTGTCGGTGCTCGTGGTGCTGGAGCGGACGCTCCCGTTCGACGAGTCACTGCTCCGGTGGTTCGAGGCGCACCGGACTCCCGGCCGCACCGAGCTGATGCTCTTCTTCACCTTCATCGGCAATGGGCTGATCGAGGTGCCGCTGGCACTCATGGCGGCGTGGGCGCTCTGGCGGCTTGGGCGACCGCGCTGCGCCAAGCGCTACGTCTTCGCCGCGCTCTCGGCCGAAGTGGTGTACGCCATCGCCAAGCCGCTCTTTCATCGCGAGCGGCCGCGCATCATCGAGCGGCTCGCGGATGCCGGCTGGTACTCCTACCCGAGCGGCCACGCGATGCTGGCGCCGGTCATTTACGGCTTCGGCCTGCTCCTGCTGGCGAAGTCGGTGCGGCACGCTGGCGCACGCCGCGCGCTCCTTGCCGCCGCGTTCACCATCCCTCCGATGATTGCCCTCTCCCGCGTCTATCTGGGCGTCCATTACCCCAGCGACGTGGTCGGTGCGCTCTTCCTCGGCAACGCGTGGTTGCTGCTCTGGAGTGAGGTGCCGGAGGCATCGAGCAGCGACGCGACGTCGTCGCTCGCCTCGATCAGGTAGCCCATCCGCTCGGCCAGCTCGCGCGCCGCCTCCAGGTCGGTGGTGAACGATCCCGCGTCGACCCGTCCCGCCGACATCCGCAGCAGCCCGATGCGCAGCGTGTCGATCGCCGCGACGGATTCCTGCAGCCGGGCCGCCCACGCGCCCTCGGCCCCAGCCGCCACCTGCTGGCGCGCGTGTTCGGCCTCGCGCTCGAGGCGGTTCACGACCTGCGGCAGGTCGGCGAATGCACTGCGCACGCCATCGGGGAGCGCCATGAAGAGGGTTTCGGTGGCACTGCCGAGGGCCACCTCGGTGGGACGCCACTCGGCCCAGCCCGCGCGCGGCGCGCGGCGCAGCCCGATCCCGGAGAGCTTGGTCATCACGTTGCCGAACGGGCCGTTCCACATCCAGCGCCGTAGCCGCGCGAACGGATCGGTGGGCCGCACGCGGCGCCCCGGGAAGATCAGCCCGAAGAAGGAACCGGCGAGCACGCCCATGGTCGCGACGTTGAACATCCCGAAGGCGCCACCCGCTTCGTTGCTCGTGGTCGTGAAGAAGACGCCGTAGACCAGTGCGGCCATCGCTCCGGTGAAGGCGGCGTAGGTGCCGGCGCGCACCAGCTTCGGAATCCAGTGGATCGGGCGCGCCACCTCGTATCGCAACTCTTCCTCGCGTCGTGCCAGGGCCACGTCGAGGCCGTGGCGCAGCTCATCGAGTGTGACGCCGGCCTCCAGCGCGCGCCGCGTTTCGTGGATGCGCCAGACGCCATGGCCCACCCATGGGAAGAGCGTCGCCATCCCGCAGAGGATCATCAGCACCCGGGCGACGGCCGAAGCGGCGGGCAGTTCCGAGGTGATCACGTAGGCGAGCGTCCCGGCCCCGTAGAAGAAGATCGACCAGATGAGGTAGATCGCCTTGAGTTCGCGGCCGCGCTCGACCCAGACGCGCACTGGCACCGGCAGGTCCTGCGTGAGTGCGCGGGGCGGCTCGAGCGCTTCGGCCATTGCCTCGGCGGTGGGAAAGCGATCGTCGGGGCGCTTGGCGAGGGCACGGTCGATGGCAGCCGCGAGCGCGGGGCGGAGTTCGGGCACCACCGAGAGCAGTGGCGGCGCCGGTGATGTCAGCTGCTGCGCGATCAGCTCGGCGACCGTGCCAGTGAATGGCGGACGTCCCGAGAGGGCGTGGAAGCCCATTGCGCCGAGGGCGTAGAGGTCGCTCCGACCATCGACCGCCTCGCCGGCGGCCTGCTCCGGCGCGACATACTCCGGGGTGCCGACGATGCGGCCCGGCTCGTGGTCATCGTCGCGCAGGACGGCGATGCCGAAGTCGGTCACCATCGCGCGGGTGCCATCGGCGTCGAGGAGGATGTTGTCGGGCTTGATGTCGCGGTGCACCACGTCCTGGGCATGGGCGTAGGCCAGCGCGTAGGCGACATCGCGCAGGATCGGGCCGGCGACCGGCGGGGCGAGCCGCCCCTCGCGCCGGAGCCGCTCGCCGAGGGTCTCGCCCGCCACGTAGCGCATCGCGAAGAAGACGAACTCGCCCACCTCTTCGACGGCGTGGATCGGGACGATGTTCGGGTGCGCCAAGCGGGCGGCCAACCGGGCCTCGCGCAGGAAACGCGCGCGTCGCTCGGGGAGCGCGGCCTGTTCCGGTGGCAGCAGCTTCAGGGCGACGGGGCGGTCGAGCTGGACGTCGCGCGCCAGATAGACCACACCCATGCCGCCGCGGCCGAGTTCGCGTTCGAGGGAATAGCGGCCCGCCACGGCCGCCTGCAGGGCGAAGAAGAGGGCGTCAGGGGGAAGCATGGCGCGCTCTACGGCGTGGAGCCGACAATGGTGTCGCCGCGTGGCGCGATCGGGAGCGTCATCACGAAGCGCGCCCCGGGTGCGGCGTCCTCGACGTGCAACGTGCCCCCGTGGCGGGTCGCGATGAGTCGCGCGATGGCGAGGCCCAGCCCGGTCCCCGGGCGATCGGTCTCGAGCCGCGCAAAGCGCGAGAAGATCCGCTCGCGCGCCTCCACCGGCACGCCCTCGCCGTGGTCACGCACCGAGAGCATCGCCCGGCCCTCGTGCGGCGCGACCCCGAGTTCGATCAGGCCGGCACCGCCATGGAGCAGGGCGTTCTCGAGCAGGGCGACGATGGCCCGCTCAAGCAACGGGGCGTCGCCGAGCACCGACGTCGCCTCGAATGGGCCGAGGCGGACCTCGCGCCCTGCCGCGATCGGGAGGGCGCGAATCCGTCGCAGCGATTGCTCGGCGAAGTCATCGAGATAGAGCGGTGCCAGGGCCAACGGCCGATCGGCATCGCCGCGCGCCAGGAGCAGCAGGTCGGTGATCAGCTGTCCCATCCGACCCGCCTCGTCGGCCACGCGCTGCAGGGTCTCCCGCGCCCCCCCAACGTCCTCCGGCGCGGCGAGCGCGGCATCGGCCTCGCTGCGGACGATCGCCGCTGGTGTGCGCAGTTCGTGCGCGGCATCGGCAAGGAAGGCGCGTTGCATCTCGGCAAAGCCGCGCTCGCGCTCCAGCGCGGTCTCCAGCTGATCCAGCAGTCCATTGAAGGCGTCGGTCAGCTGGCGGACCTCGTCGTCGGCCTTCGGCGTGGCCAGTCGCGGCAATCGTGGATCGCCCCGCGACACCGCCTGGCCGGCCGTCTCTGCGGCGGTGGCCACCGCGTTCACCGGCTTGAGGGCGGGTCGGGAGAGGACCACCCCGATCCCCCCGCCGAGCAGGAGCAGCAGGGGGAGGCCGACCGCCAGACTCACGCGCAACACGCCGAGGCGGGCGCGAAATGAGGCGTTGGGCTGCCCGACCAGCAGGCGCACGCCGTCGGGCAATTGGACGGCGACCACCCGCATGTCGCGCCCGGCCGTGGTGATGTCGATTGGCGTCGTCGGGGTGGCGAAGGGGTCGATGTGCTCGAGATCCGGGGAGCCGGGGAGATGCTGCGAGACAGCGATCCGCCGGCCGGTGGCGTCGAAGGCCATCGTGGTGCGCTCGCCGAGCAACAATTCAGACACCACGTGCGAGACCGCCTCGTCGCGCGTCGAGTACTCTTCGCGGTCGATCGCATAGAGATCACTGGCGGCGTGGGCCACCTCGAGCAGTTCGCGATCAAAGTCCTCGCGGTACGCCCGTTCGAGCATCAGCGCGAAGACGGCGGCGCCGACACAGAGCGTCAGCGCGAGGCCGAAGGTGAAGGTGAGGGCGAGGCGCCACCGGAGCGGCGTGGTCACCCGACGCGCTCCGGGTCGAGGACGTACCCCGCCCCACGGACGGTGTGCAGCAGCGGACGATCGCCATCGCCATCGACCTTCCGGCGGAGCCGTGCGACGTAGACATCGATGATGTTCGAGAACGGGTCGTAGTTCTCGTCCCAGACCTTTGCCGCGATCCGGGCGCGGGAACAGACCTCGCCCGGATGCCTCGCGAGGAAGGCCAGCAGGGCAAACTCGGTCGTGGTGAGCTCGAGTGGACGATCCCCGCGCGCACCAGACTGCGTGGCCGGGTCGAGCCGGAGCGTGTCGATGGTGAGGAGGTCGGGGCGCACCGCCACCGCGCGGCGCCCCACGGCGCGAAGCCGCGCCAGCAATTCCTCCAGCGCGAACGGCTTGACCAGGTAATCATCGGCCCCGCTGTCGAGCCCCGCGATGCGGTCGTCGAGGGCGTCGCGCGCCGTGAGAATCAGCACCGGAGTGGGATCGCCCTGGGCGCGCAGTTCCTGCACCAGGGCGAGTCCCGGCCCATCGGGGAGGCCCAGGTCGAGCACGATCGCATCGTAGGGGTCAAGCCCGAGTTTGCGGCGCGCCTCGGCCAGGCTCCCCGCCACATCCACGGCATGGGCGTGGCCGCGCAGACCACGGGCCGTGGCATCGGCCAGCCGGCGCTCATCTTCGACCAGAAGGACTCGCATCCTGAATTAATAGCGCCCTGCGGCATTCATCGGGGATTCATCTCCGTGGCCTAGCTTTGTCCCCCGTACTCACGGAGGAGTCACTCGTGCTGGTCCTTTTGCTCCCGATGCTGTGGCAGGACACCACCCGCCTCGACGCCAGTACGGCGCTTGCGCGGGCGCTCGAGCGGGCGCCGGTGGTTGCCGCCGTCGACGCCCGTACGCGTGCGGCCGACGCCATGCGCCGAGATGCGGCACGGCTGCGCAATCCGCAGCTGGGGATCTCGGCCGAGAACCTCGGGATGCAGCGGCAGGTCACCGGCAAGGATGGGCTCGCGGGGACCGAGGGGCAGATCACCCTCCAGACCGTACTGCCGCTCGGTGGTGATCTCGGCGCGGCCCGACGTGCCGGTGCCGCCCACCTGGCCGTGGCCCAGTCCGACGGTGCCGCAACGTTGGCCGGCCTCAGCGGACAGCTGCTGGCCGCCATGGCTGCGCACGATGTCGGGCACCAATTGCTCAGCGAAGCGACGGCCGAGTCGGCAGCGCTCGACCGCTTCGCGACCTCACTCACGGCGCGGGTCGCGGACGGCCGATCGCCCGCGGGAGAAGGGGCGCGCGTGCGCACCGAGGCGGTGATGGTGGCGTCGCAGCTCGCGCGTCGCCGGGCCGATCTGGCCGCTGCCGATGCCCAGCTCGCCGTGGCCCTCGGCCTCGCGCCGGAGACGCCCCTGCGGATCAGCCTGCCGGCGAGTTGTACCGCGCCATCGCCAAACGGTGTCGCCGTCGACGCGCAGCGCGCGGTGGCCCGGCGCACGCTCGCCGAGGCGCTCGCCGACCAGGCGGCCGCCCGCCGGGTGCCTGACCTGATCCCGCAAGTCGGCTTCCGGCGCACGGCCGGCTTCAGTGGGGTACTGGTGGGACTCGCCTTCGATCTGCCGCTCTTCTCCTCCGGCAGCGCGTCGCTCGCGTCGGCCCGCGCCGAGGTCGATGCAGCGGCCGCCGAGGTCGCGCTCGCGACGCAGGAGTCCGCCGCCGCGATCGCCTCCGCGCGGCGCACCTTGCAGGAGCTCGACGCGGCCGGGGTGCGCTACGCGGCCGGCTGGGACGCAGACCTTTCGCAGGCCGTGACGGCCGCCGAGGCGCGCTGGCGCGAGGGGCAGGGAACGCTCGCAGAACTCTTTGATGCCCGGCGCGCGCGACTCGCGGCGCTGGAAGAACACGCCACCTGGCGCGGACGCCGGGTCGCCGCTCGCCTTGCCCTCGCCCGTGCACTCGGTCAGCCGTTGACCGCTGCCCTGCTGCTCGAAGACTGCCCTGGAGCGCCCCGATGATCCGACGCCACCTGCCGTTCGTCCTGTTGATCGCCGCCGCCTGCGGCAAGGGCCCCGAGGCCGAGGCGCCAGCGCGGGCCCTCCCCGCGGGGACGGTGGAATACACGCCGGCGCAGATGGCGCAGGCCAAGCTGGGCTTCGACACCGTGCGCATCGCGTCGACGACGATTCCGATCGCGTTGCCGGGGACGCTCGATACCCCCGATCCGGAAACGGCGCATGTCGGCTCGATCGTCTCCGGCCGCATCGATCAGGTGATGGTGCTGCCAGGCGACCGGGTGCGCGCCGGGCAACCGCTGGTGAAGATTCACTCGCACGAGTTGGCCACCGCGCGCCGCGACCTCGAATCGGCCGAGGCCGCCTCCGCAGCGGCGAAGGCCGCACTCGATCGCTCCACCCGCCTGCTGGCGGCTGGCGCCGTCGCGCGGGAGGAAGTGGAACAGCGCAATGCCGTGTATCGCGCGGCCGAAGGTGAGCGGCAGCGTGCCGCCGAGCTGGTGTCGCATCTGCGCCCCGATGGCGACGAGGTCGTGATTGTCGCGCCGCGCGCCGGTGTGGTCTTCACGGTCGATGCCAAGCTCGGCGAGGCCGTGCTCGAGGGAGCGTCACTGGTGGAGCTCGGCGATGACGCGGCCCTCTGGGTCACCGCCTGGGTGCCCGAGGCGTCGCTCGGGTTGGTCAGCACGGCCAAGCAGGTGCGCGTCACCCTCGCCGCCTTCCCGGGCGACACCCTGCCCGGGCGCGTGGTGCGCACCGGCGGCCGTCTCGATGCCGCCCGCCGCGCCGTCGATATCCGCGTGGCCTTGGAGCGTCGCCCGGCCGGGCTTCGGCCGGGGATGTTCGCCCTGGTGCACATCGCCGGCGGACAGCGCGTCGAGCGCGCCATTCTCCCGGCCGAAGCGGTGCAACGCGTCGGCGATGGCGTCGAGGTGTATGTCGTCGATGCGCCGAATCGGTTCCGTCGCTTTCCGGTGACCGATGCGGTGCTGCTCGGGGACGGCCGCGTCGCGGTGCTCGGGTTGAAGCCCGGCATGGTGGTGGTCGGGCGCGGCGCCTACTTCGTGCGGTCGTCCCTCGACGCCGAGGCGCCCGAATGATGATCGAGCGCCTGATCGACGTCGCCGTGCACAAGCGGGGCATCGTCCTCGGCGCGGTGGCCGTGCTGCTCAGCATCGGCGTCTGGGCGTTCGCCACGATTCCGTTCGAGGCGTTTCCCGACCTGACCGCCAACAGCGTCAGCATCATCACCGAGGCGCCGGGCCTCGCGCCGCAGGAAGTCGAGCAGCTGGTCACCTTCCCGATCGAGCGCGCCCTCCTCGGGCTGCCCGATGCCGAGGTGGTGCGCTCCACCACGAAGTTCGGCCTCTCGATCACGCAGGTCGTGTTCGACGACGGCGTCGACTCCTGGTTCGCGCGGCAGGTCGTCTCGCAACGGCTCGGCGATGTCGCGGCGCTGCTGCCCCCCGATGTCACGCCGCAACTCGGTCCGCCGTCGACGGCGATGGGCGAGGTCTTCCAGTACGTCCTCACGGCCAGCACGCCGGAGTGGGACCCGACCTCGCTCAAGACGCTCCAGGACTACACCATCGCGCCGCAGCTGCGGACGGTGCCGGGCGTGGCCGAGGTCAATTCGTGGGGCGGGCTCACCGAACGGATCGAGATCGTCGCCGATCCCGCCCGGCTGGCGACCGCCGGCCTCACGCTCGGCGACATCGAGCGCGCGGTGGCACGGGAGAATCTCAACTTCGGTGGCGCCTCGATCGAGTCACGCCAGGAGCGCTTCGTGGTGCGCGGCCTCGGCCGCTTCACCCGGCCGGAACAGATCGCCGACATTCCGGTGACCGTGGCGGGGCAGACGCCGGTGCGCCTGGGCGATGTCGCCGAAGTGGTGCGCGGGGCGTTGCCGCGCGAGGGCGCCGTCAGCGCCGATGGCCGCGGCGAGGTCGTCTCGGGGATGGTCATCATGCGGAAGGGGGAGAATGCCCAGCGCGTGATGGCGGGCATCGCCGAGCGGATCCGTGCCGTGGAGGCGACGCTGCCCGCGGGCGTCGCGCTGGTGCCGTTCTACGATCAGACCGAACTCGTGAAGCGGACCACCCACACTGTCGAGAAGAACCTCCTCCTGGGCGGCGCGCTGGTCGTGGCGGTGCTCTGGCTCTTCCTCCGCAACACCGCCGCCGCGCTGATCGTGGCGGTGGTGATCCCGCTCTCGATGCTGTGGGCCTTCATCGCGATGCGGATCTTCGGCTTCTCCGCCAACCTGATGTCGCTCGGCGCCCTCGACTTCGGCCTGCTGGTCGACGGCTCCATCGTGCTGGTCGAGAACGTGATGCGACGCGCCCACGGCCATGCCGACAAGGAGGGTGCGCCGGCGCGGATCCACGCCGCCGCGGTCGAAGTCGGCCGACCGATCGTCTTCGGCATCGCGATCATCATCGCCGTCTATCTGCCGCTCTTCGCCCTCGAGGGCACCGAACGGAAGATGTTCGTCCCGATGGCGTTCACCGTGATGGCCGCGCTGATGGGATCGCTGCTGCTGGCGCTCACGCTGGTGCCGGCTGCGGCGCGCACCTTCCTCGCCACCGCCGTCGAGCCCGACTGGCCCGCCTTCGAGCGGTTGCGCGAGCGGTACCAGCGGCTGATCGCCAAGACGTTGGGCCGCGCGCCGATCATCATCAGTGCCGGTGTGGTTGCCACCGTGCTGGCCGTGGTGGCCATGAGCCGCCTCGGCAGCGAGTTCATGCCACGGCTCGACGAGGGCAGTGTGCTGGTGCAGTCGCGACGCCTGCCGGCCACCGCCTTGAGCGAAGGCGTCCGCTTCAGCGGCCTCATCGAGCGCGCGCTGGTCGCCCTCCCCGAGGTGCGCACCGTGGTCTCGAAGCTTGGCCGCCCCGATCTCGCCACCGAGGCGATGGGGAGTTACGAGTCGGACACCTACGTCATCCTCACCGAGAAGGACTCGTGGCGGAAGGGGGGGAAGGTGGCGATCGTGCAGGCGATGGATTCCGTGCTGCGCGACATTCCCGGGCTTTCCGTGGCCTTCACGCAGCCGATCCAGATGCGGCTCGACGAGGCGGAGAGTGGCATCACGACCGACGTCGGCGTGCAGCTCTTCGGCAGCGACGCCGACACGCTGGCGATGCTCGGCGGCAAGATCGAGCGGCTGCTGGCCGGCGTCCCCGGTGCCGCCGATGTGAAGACCATCGCGGCCTCGCGCATGAAGCAGGTGACGGTCACGCTCGATCGGGCGCGGATGGCACCGCTCGGCCTCTCCGCCGATGATGTCGCCATGGAAGTCGAGCGTGCGCTCGGGGCCAAGCAGGCCGGGGCCCTGATCGACGGTGCCCGACGGATTCCGATCGCGGTGCGGCTGGCCGAGGCGAGCCGGATCGACCCGGAACGCCTGGCCGAGTTGCCGATCGCGCGTGGACGCGGCACGGTGGTGCCGCTCGGTGCGGTGGCGGAGATCAAGGTGGTCGAGGCGCCGGAAGCGTTTGCGCACGAGGGCGGGCAACGCCTCGTCGTCGTGGGCGCGAACATCCGCGGGCGCGATGTCGGCAGCTTCGTCGCCGATGCGGAGGCGAAGCTGGCGAGCACGATCCAGCTGCCGTCCGGCTATCGGACCGAATGGGGCGGGCAGTATCGACACCAGCAGTCGGCACTCGCGCGGCTCCGCGTGCTGGTCCCCGTCGCCATTCTGGCAATCTTCGGCCTGCTCTACATGGCGTTCGGCACCTGGCGCCACGCGGCGCTGATCATGTCGAACGTCCCGTTTGCGCTGGTGGGTGGCGTCGCCTCGCTCTGGTTGATGGGGCTCAACCTCTCGCTCTCGGCGTCAGTCGGCTTCATCGCGCTCTTCGGCATCGCGGTGCTCAATGGCGTGGTGATGGTCACCTCGATCAACGACCTGCTGCGCGAAGGAAAGACGCTGGCCGATGCGCTGGTGATCGGCGCCGGCTCGCGGCTGCGCCCCGTCCTGATGACCGCCTTCGTCGCCGGCCTCGGCTTCGTGCCGATGGCGATCTCCACCTCGGCCGGTGCCGAACTGCAGCGCCCGCTCGCCACCGTGGTGATTGGTGGGCTGGTGACCTCAACGCTGCTGACGCTGGTGGTGTTGCCGACGTTGTACGGAGCGGTGGAGCGGTGGGTGAAGAAGCATCCGGGGGTGGTGATAGAAGACTGACGGCGAACGGCGAACAGCGAACAGCCTTGGTGAAACGTGAAACGTGAAACGGAGCTTGCCGTACGGCTCCCGTTTCACGTTTGACCTTTAACCTGATCGTGCTGTTCGCCGTTCGCTGTTCGCTGTTCGCCGTTACGGCCCACCCACGCCCGTCGGCTCGTCCACCGGCAGCACCACACCGTTGGCGCCGAGGGTGCGGAAGAGCTTCCACTGGGCCTGGCGGGCGGCGCCGGGGTTCCGGCCGTTGTACATCGCGGCGATGAGCAGCGTGCCCTCGCTGCGACCGAGGTAGCCGACGAGCGTCGACACGTTGCCGAGGGTGCCGGTCTTGGCGTGTACCACGCCAGCCGCGGGGAGGCCGGTGCGGAGCGACTTCAGCGTGCCGCTGCCATTGGCCGGCAGCAGCTGGGCGAAGTTGCGACCGCCCGCGGTCTGCGGGAAGTTGGCGAGGTAGGTCGTGAAGACGATCGGCGAGATCCGGTCATGCTCGGAGAGGCCGCTGCCATCGAAGAGTTCGATGCCGCGGCTGATGCCGGTCACGGTCCGGATGTGCTGCATCAGGCGATCGGCCGCGCGCTCCGGCCCGCCACCCCAGAGGAGCATCAATTCGGCGCCGATGTTGAGCGAGCGAGTGTTGATCTCGTGCGCGATCGAGTCGAACGGCTGCGACACCACTTCGGCCAGCACCCGGCGCTCGCCGAAGCCGGGGGCGGAGATGGCCGAGGCCACCAGCCACTCGATGCCGGCCTGCTTGGTGGCGTACTGCCACGCCGCTTCGAGCACGGCGGTCGGATCGGTGGCCACGGCCTGATACCGACGCGCCCCGGCACGGCTGCCAATGGTGCCGCTGACCAGAAAACGGCCACCGGACTGCGGGGTGACGCGAATCTTGGCGCGGCTTCCGGCGACGGTCTTGACGGTGCTGGTTACCAGGGACGCCATTCCGGCAGGAGCGTCGGCGGCGATGATGGCGCGCGCACCGCTCCGCGCACCCGGCAGGACGGAAAATTCGACGAGGTTTTCGTTGAGGGTCACCGGGCCGACCATCGGGGCGTAGCTGCGGCCACGGTGGCGGGCGGCCCAGGCGGCGGGGAAGACACTCCGCGCCTCGCCGGCACCACTGGTGACGCTCAACGGACCGATCAGGCGGCGGACCCCGATCGAGGCGAGCTGCTGGGCCAGGGCGGAGAGCGTCGGGCCGGTCCGGTCGCGCCGTTCCAGGGTCGGATCGCCATTCAATTCCAGTCCCCAGCGCCCTTCCCAGGTGCCGGTGGCCGGATTGACCCGGCCATCACCTACCACCCGGGTGGCCCGGCGCGCATCGGAACCAACCATCGTCCGTGCAAAACCCGTGGTCAACAACTTGACGGTCGAGGCGGGGATCAGCGGCTCTTCGGCGTTGATCGACCAGAGCACCTGCCCCGATTGGTCCGCCACGACCACGCCCCAAGTCCCCGGCGCGCTGCGCTTGGCACCGAGGTACCACGATTCCAGTCCCGGCGTCAGCGGGCCGCCGTCCTGCGCCCGGGCGACTGCCGGAACGGCAAGGAGGAGACAGAGGATCGTGGCGCGAGGGTTCATGAGGTCTCTAGGTCTGCAAGATGCGTGCGGTTTCCCGGTCAGGTACCGAGGTGAAACATCGAACGGTCGCTGAGTGGGGTGGTGCATCCAGATGCGCCGGGCGGGCGAACCGGGGGATACCAACGCGGCCTCGGCCTGACCGGCCCCGCGTCAGCATCTGACCCCCTACGCAGGAGTTCGTCATGCAGTTCCGCAGCTCGTTCCGCCATGTCGCGGCCGCCGCCATCCTCGGCGCGGCCGTCGTCGCGCCGGCCCAGGCGCAGATGGATCATTCGAAGATGGGGAAGGACATCGTCGCCACCGCCGTCGCGGCCGGCTCGTTCAAGACCCTCGCCACGCTGCTGACCGAGGCCGACCTGGTCACGACGCTGCAGGGCGCCGGGCCGTTCACCGTCTTCGCGCCGACCGATGCCGCCTTCGCGGCGATCCCGGCCGAGGCCGTCGCCAAGCTCCGCGCCGACAAGGCGGCACTGACCAAGGTCCTCACCTTCCACGTCATCGCCGGCAAGATCACCGCCGCCGACCTGGCCAAGATGGCCGACAAGGACGGCTACATCACCGCCAAGACCGTCTCAGGGCAGACCCTGAAGCTGCACCTGGCCGGCAAAGCCGTGCACGTGAACGTCGACAAGGGTGACAAGGCCGTCGCGAACGTCACCACCGCCGATGTCATGGCGTCGAACGGGGTGATTCACGTGATTGACAAGGTGTTGATGCCGTAACGAGTCGTTAGTCGTTAGTCGTTAGTCGTTGGTCGTTGGTCGTTAGTCGTTGGTCGTTGGTCGTTCGTCGATAGGGTGCGTGGACTAGTCTCCAACCGTCACCCCTAATGACTAACGACCAACGACTAACGACTACTTCAGCACCATCTTCGCAATCGTCTGCAACTGCATATTGCTCGTCCCCTCGTAAATCGTGCCGATCTTCGCGTCGCGGAAGAACTTCTCGGCCGGATACTCCGTCGAATAGCCATAGCCGCCGAAGAGCTCGAGCGACTGTGAGGCGATGCGGTTCGCGACGGTCGAGGAGAAGAGCTTCGCCATCGCCGCCTCGCGGGTGAAGGGGAGGCCGGCGTCCTTGAGGCGGGCGGCGTTGTACACGAGCATCCGCGCCGCCTCGAGGTCGGTCGCCATCTGGGCGACCTGGAACTGCACCCCCTGGAACTCCGCGATCGCCTTCCCGAACTGCTTCCGCTCCTTGATGTAGCGGCAGGCGGCGTCGAGCGCGCCCTGCGCCACGCCGAGCATCTGGGCGCCGATGCCGATGCGTCCCTCGTTGAGCGTCTCGATCGAGATCTTGTAGCCCTGGCCCACGGGGCCGAGGACATTGGCAGCCGGCACGCGGCAGGACTCGAGGATCAATTCGACGGTGCTCGACGCGCGGATGCCGAGCTTCTTTTCGCGCTTGCCGATCGAGAAGCCCTCGAAGTCCTTCTCGACCAGGAAGGCGGTGATCCCCTTGTACCCGTTCTCCGGCGCCACATTCGCGAAGACGATGAAGAGCCCGGCCTCGGCGCCGCTGGTGATCCAGAACTTGCGGCCGGTCAGCAGCCAGTCGTCGCCGTCCTGGACCGCCTTGCACTCGAGGGCGAAGGCATCGGAGCCGGAAGCCGGCTCGGAGAGCGCGAAGGCGCCGATCAGGTCGGTGGTCATCCGCGGGAAGTAGCGCGCCTTCTGCTCGTCGGACCCCCAGCGGAGCAGGGCGTTGTTGACCAGGGTGTTGTGGACGTCGACGTAGATGGCGCTTGAAGCATCGACGCGGGCCATCTCCTCGATCGCGAGCGTGGCCAGGAAGATCGTCCCACCCGCGCCGCCGTACTGCTCCGGCACCTCGATCCCCATCAGCCCAAGCTCGAAGAACTTGGTGAGCAGGTCGGGGCGCATCTTCGCCTCGACATCCATCTCGTGCACGTAGGGGCCGATCTCCGTTTCCGCGAACTCCCGCACGGTCTGACGGAAGAGCTCTTCCTCCTCGGAGAGGATCGAGAGGGGTGCGGCGGCAGCGGTCAGCGACATGGGCGGAGCTCGGGAAAAGGTCAGTCTCAAAGATAAGCAGAGATCCCCGGATGATCGATGATCGATCATCGATCATCGGCTTTCGAGCACCTCCACCGCCACCTCCACGCGTCCCATCGGCGCCGCCACCTGCACACCCGCGACCGACCCGCGCAGCGCGGCGAGCATCTCGCGCGCGATGGCGACCCCCTCGGCGAGTGCCGCCTCCTTGCCGGCGACCGAGGCGCGGCGCATCCGGTCGAGCACCACGTCGGGGACGGTGATGCCGGGGACTTCGTTGGCGAGGAACTCGGCGTTGCGGAGCGAGACGAGTGGCCACACCCCGGCGATGATCGGAACGTCGAACCGTTCGAGTCGCGGCAGCACTTCCTCCAACTGCCGCACGTCGAACACCGGCTGAGTGATCGCGAAGCAGGCCCCCGCCTCCGCCTTCCACGCAAAGCGCGCCAGCTCGCGCTCGAGATCGGGCGAGGCCGGATTGATCCCGACGCCGTGCACGAACCTGGTCGGCGCGCCAATGGCGTTCCCGCCGGGGTCGAGCCCGCGATTGAGCCGCGCGACGAGGTTGGTGAGGCCGATCGCATCGATATCGAAGACGGCCGTGGCATCGGGGTAGGGGCCCATCTTCGGCGGGTCGCCGGTGACGATCAGCAGGTTGCGCAGCCCCGCAGCCGCGGCGCCGAGCAGGTCGGAGAGCATGCCGAGGAGGTTGCGATCACGGCAGGCGTAGTGGACCACCGCTTCGAGGCCGGTCTCGCGCTCGATCAAGATCCCCGAGATCAAGGCACCCATGCGGCTCTGCGCCCGCGGGCCGTCGGGGATGTTCACGCCGTCGACGCCCGCCGTCTTGAGCTGCCGGGCCTGCTCGAGCATCGGGGTGGGGTCGACGCCACGTGGCGGGACGATTTCCACGGTGGTGACCCATTCGCCGGCGGCCAACTTGGCACCGAAGGCGGATCGTTCGCCGAGCGGCACGCTGGGCACGGCATGGAGGGCGGTGTGTTCGCTGACGCCGATGACGGCGCGCGCCGACGGCGCCATCACCGCGGTGGCGCGCACGAAGCCGCGCAGCGCCCGCACGTGCTCCGGCGTGGTCCCGCAGCAGCCGCCAATGAATCGGGCGCCCGCCTCGACAATTCGCCGCCCATACTCCGCGAAGTACTCCGGCGAGGCCATGTACATCTTGCGGTCGCCGACGTCGCGCGGCAGCCCGGCGTTCGGCTGCGCCACCAGCGGCACGCGCACGACCTTGGCGAGCCGCTCGATGGCTTCGAGCACACCCTGCGGCCCGATCGAGCAGTTGATCCCGATCACGTCGGCACCCGCGGCTTCGAGTGCGGGTCCGAACACCTCCGGCTCGGTGCCGAACGCGGTGGTGCCGTCGACGCCGATGGTCATCTGGGCCATGACGCCCAAGTCCGACCGCGCGCGCACCGCACGGATCGCGGCCTCCAGCTCGGCCACATCGGAGAAGGTCTCGAGGCAGAAGCCGTCGACGCCCCCCGCGAGCAGACCATCCACCTGCCGTCCGAACGCGGCTTCGGCGTCGGCGACGGCGAGGTCACCGAACGGCTCGAGGCGCACCCCGAGCGGACCGATCGCGCCGAGCACGGCGACGCCCGCCCCGACGGCCTCGCGCGCGACGGTCGCGGCGGCCGCGTTCAGCGCCTCGGTCTCCGCCGCGAGCCCATACTGCGCCAGCTTGATCGGGTTGGCGCCGAAGGTGTTGGTCTCCACCAGTTCCGCGCCAGCCGCCGCGTAGTCCGCATGCACCTCGGCGATCAGCGTCGGCTGGCGCACCGCCAACTCGTCGAAGCAGACGTTGACGAAGACGCCCTTCTGGTAGAGCATCGTCCCCATCGCGCCGTCGAGCACATGGACCTTGCCGTCGTCGAGCAGCGCGCGCAGTGTCGGCATCTCAGGACCTCCGATAGCCAAGCACGGGGGCGAGCCACCGTTCGGTGGTGGCAATGTCCCACCCCTTCCGCGCCGCATAGTCGACGACCTGGTCGCGCCCGATGCGGCCGACGCCGAAGTAGCGCGCCTCGGGCCGCCAGAAGTACCAACCGCTCACCGACGCGCCGGGCAGCATCGCGAAGCTCTCGGTGAGCGTGATGCCGGTGGTGGCCTCGAGGTCGAGCAGCGACGCGAGCGTGGCCTTCTCGGTGTGATCGGGGCAGGCGGGGTAGCCCGGCGCCGGGCGGATGCCCTGATAGCGCTCCTGCAGCAGGTCATCCAGCGACGCATGCTCGGCCGGGGCATAGCCCCAGTGCGTGGTGCGCACCTCCTCGTGCAGCCGCTCCGCAAAGGCCTCGGCCAGGCGATCGGCGAGCGCCGCCAGCAGGATGGCGCGGTAGTCGTCGTGGTCGGCCTTGGCGGCGGCGACCAGCGGTTCGAGGCCGAGGCCGGTGGTCACCGCGAAGGCGCCGACATAGTCGGTGATCCCGGCGGCGCGCGGGGCGACGAAGTCGGCGAGTGCCACGCGCGGCCGACGATCAAGCCGCTTCCCCTGTTGCCGGAGGGTGTGCAGCACCGTGAGCGGGGTGGTGCGCGCCGCATCCTCGTAGAGCGTGATGTCATCGTTCGCGGCATCGGCCGGCCAGAAGCCGACCACGCCGCGCGCCGTCAGGCTCTGGTCGCGTTCGAGTTCGTCGAGCAGCTTGTTGGCATCGTGCCAGAGGTCGCGGGCGGCGGCACCCTGGAGGGGATCGTCGAGGATGGCGGGATAGGCCACGCTCAATTCCCAGGTCCGGAAGAACGGCGTCCAGTCGATCCGCGGCCGGAGGTCGCCGATCGGCCAGGCGTCGAAGGCGCGGATCCCGGTGAACGACGGTACCGGTACCGGCACGTCGAGATCGATCGGGAACGCGGCGGCGCGCGCGGCCGCGAGCGAGGTGAGTTCGCCTTCGCGCTCTCCCTCGCGCTCGCGGCGCACGACGGCATACTCGGCGGCCACCTCGGCGGCAAACGTCTCGCGGCGCGCCGGGTCGTGTAGCGCCGAGGCCACGGGGACGGCACGCGAGGCATCGAGGACGTGCACCACCGGTGCCGAGTAGTTCGGCTCGATCCGGAGCGCGGTGTGCGCGCGGGAGGTGGTGGCACCGCCGATCAGCAGGGGAATGCGCAGCCCCACGCGCTCGAATTCGCTGGCGACGAACGCCATCTCGTCGAGCGACGGCGTGATCAGGCCGGAGAGACCGACCAGATCGACCTGCTCGCGCTGTGCTGTCTCGAGGATCGTCGCCGCGTGCACCATCACGCCGAGGTCGATCACCTCCCACTCGTTGCACTGCAACACCACGCCGACAATGTTCTTGCCGATGTCGTGGACGTCGCCCTTCACCGTGGCGAGCAGGATGCGACCGCGACTCCGCGCACCGTGCTCGGCGCGTTCCGCCTCGAGGTAGGGGATCAGGTGCGCCACGGCGCGCTTCATCACGCGGGCACTCTTCACCACCTGCGGCAGGAACATCTGGCCGCTGCCGAAGAGGTCGCCGACCCGGCTCATCCCCGCCATCAGCGGTCCCTCGATCACGTCGAGCGGGCGGGTGGCGAGGAGGCGCGCCTCCTCGACGTCCTCATCAACGTGATCGGCGATGCCGTGCACCAGCGCCCAGGCGAGCCGCTCGTCGACCGGCAGGTCGCGCCAGGCCAGGTCGGCACCCGGAGCATGCGCACTGGTCCTGGCACGATCGGCGATCTCGAGGAGCCGCTCGGTGGCGTCGGGGCGCCGGTTCCAGAGCAGGTCCTCCGCCCGGCTGCGCAGGTCAGGGTCGAGGTCGGTCAGTACCGGCAACTGGCCGGCGTTGACGATCCCCATGTCGAGGCCGGCGGCGATCGCCCGTTCGAGGAAGACGGCGTGAATCGCCTCGCGGACCGGATCGTTGCCGCGGAAGGCGAAGGAGACATTGCTGATGCCGCCGCTGGTGCGTGCGCCAGGGCAACGCGCCTTCACCGCACGGACCGCCTCGACGAAGGCCAGCCCGTACTCGGCATGCGTCTCGATCCCGGTGCCGACGGCGAAGACGTTCGGGTCGAGGATCACGTCCTCGGGCGCGAAGCCGACGCGGTCCACCAGTAGACGGAAGGCGCGCTCAAGGATGTCGACCTTGCGCTCGACCGTCTCGGCCTGCCCCTGCTCGTCAAACGCCATCACCACCACGGCGGCGCCGTAGCGGTGCGCCAGCGTGGCCTGCGTCAGGAACGCCGCCTCGCCCTCCTTGAGCGAGATCGAGTTGACGACGCCCTTCCCCTGCAGGTTCTTGAGTCCTGCCTCGAGCACGCTCCACTTCGACGAGTCGAGCATGACCGGCACCCGCGCGATCGCGGGCTCCGCGGCAATGAGCCGGAGGAAGCGTGCCATCGCCGCTTCGGAGTCGAGCAGGCCTTCGTCGAAGTTGAGGTCGATCAGCTGCGCGCCGGCCTCGACCTGCTGCCGCGCCACGGCCAGCGCCTCGTCGTCGCGCGACTCCTTGATGAGGGTCGCGAAACGGCGCGATCCGGTCACGTTGGTGCGCTCGCCGACGTTCACGAAGTTGGTCGTCGGCCCGATGGTGAACGGCTCGAGACCCGAGAGGCGCGTCAGGGCGGGGCGCGCGGGCGGCGTGCGCGGCGCCACACCGGCGACGGCGGCGGCGATCGCTGCGATGTGCTCGGGTGTCGTGCCGCAGCAACCACCGACGATGTTGAGCAGCCCATCGCGCGCCCAGGCCCCGATCTCCTCGGCCATGACGTTCGCCGAGAGGTCGTAGCCGCCGAGGTCGTTGGGGAGCCCGGCATTCGGGTGGGCGGAGAGGAAGGTCTCGGCGGTGCGCGACAACTCCTGGATGTGGGAGCGGAGCAGGTCGGGGCCGAGGGCGCAGTTGAGGCCGACGGTCAGCGGCTTGGCGTGGGCCACCGAGATCCAGAACGCCTCGGCGGTCTGCCCCGACAGGAGCCGACCGCTGCGATCGGTGATGGTGCCGGAGATCATCACCGGGACGCGATAGCCGCGTCCCGCGAAGACTTCGTCGATCGCGAAGAGCGCCGCCTTGGCGTTCAGCGTGTCGATGATCGTCTCGACCAGCAGCAGGTCGGCGCCGCCGTCGAGCAGTCCGGAGGCCGCGGTCGAGTAGGCGGCGACCAGCTCGTCGAAGGTGACGTTGCGGAAGCCGGGATCCTCGACCGACGGCGAGATCGACGCGGTGCGCGGGGTGGGCCCCATCGAGCCGGCGACGAAGCGCGGTCGGTCAGGCGTCTCGGCGGCGTCGCAGGCCTCGCGCGCGACACGCGCGGCGGCCACGTTCAGCGCATAGGCGTAGTCGGAGGTGCCATACTCGGCCTGACCGATCGACGTCGACGAGAAGGAGTTGGTCTCGACGATATCCGCGCCGGCCGCGAGGTACTCCGCGTGCACGCCGCGCACCACATCCGGACGTGTCAGGCAGAGGAGATCGTGATTCCCCTTGAGGTCACCGGCGATGTCGGTGAAGGTGGTGCCGCGATAGTCGGCTTCGACCAGTCGGGCACGCTGCAGCATCGTCCCCATTGCCCCATCGAGGACGAGAATGCGCTCGGCAAGAAGGCCCGGGAGACGGGCAAGGCGTGCAGCACGTGCGATGTTCGGGTCGGACACAGGGGCTCCAGTTACTCATCGTCGCCCCGAAGGGCGGCTTAGCGGGATCTTTAACGTGGCCGCAAGTCGCGGGAAATCGCCACGATGGAGTCGTTAGTCGTTAGTCGTTGGTCGTTAGGGGTGTCATCCTGAGCGCAGTCCGCGCAGCGGACGAAGTCGAAGGACCTCTCTAACGACTAACGACCAACGACTAACGACTCATTGCTCCTACCACCACCTGCTGCGCCACACGCAACAGGAAATACGCCACCAGCGGCGAGAAATCCATCGGCCCCATCGGGGGAAGGATGCGCTGCAGCGGCTCGAGGATCCAGTCAGTGAGGCCCCGCACGATCCGCATCCACCAGCTGTAGGGTGAGACCGCGAACCACGACGAGATCACGCGGACCAGCAACGCCGCCGTGATCAGCGAGAAGAGCGACGACACCAGGGTCGGCAGCAACGCCCCGGCTTTGGCGGCATAGCCGAGCTGGAGGATGGTGCCGAGGACCCACTGCACCAGCTGGATGAGCAGCAGGCCGCCGACGACGATGCCGCCCAGGAGCCAGAGCGGGGCCGATTGCGGATTGCCGCCGGCGCGGACGACGCGTCCCTCGACGGGCCGGAGCATCGGATCGCTCCAACCACGGACGAACCGCGGCCACCAGCCGAACGGCGTGAGGTGTTGACGGCGCACGGCCCAATGCGTCGCGGCGACGACGGCGCCGACCACGAACGCGCCGCCCACCAGCCACCGCATGCCGACGATCACCCACACGGCGACTTCCATCAGCTCCACCGGCTCACTCCATCACGAATTCGCGAGCGAACGCGACTTCGAAGGCGAACGTCTTGCTGCGCGATCGAGTTTCCATCAGGTCGGCGATGCGCCGCAGACGCTCCGGAATGCCGAGGAGCTTCTCCTGCGCGGCGCGGCCCATCTCGTCGAGTCCCTCGATCGTCTCGATGCGCCAATGCACCAGCGCATCCTGGACGATCTTGAGGTAGTCGCGCGGGCCGTAGATGCCGGAGCGGCGGATGACCTCGGCGAATTCCTTGAAGCCCGGGATGGTCACGCCCGGCATGTCGATCGCGGGCATGATGTGCAGCGCGGAGCGGAGTGCCTCGCTCGGGTCGCGCTTGAGGATCTCGGTGAACATCCGCCGATAGAACGAGAAGTGCCGCGCCTCTTCGGTGGCCACCTTCGAGAGGATGCCGCCGAGCAGCGGCTCGTACTCGCCGATGATCCGACCGGTGTTGGCGTGCGAGTACTGGGTGGCCCGCTCCTGCAGCGTGGTGTAGACGAAGACGCGGTACGGGTCCTTGTCCCACTCCGGCTGGAAGCCCGCCTTGATGTACTCGAACTTGAGCGACTCGAGCGTGCGCTGCTCCACGACGCCGGTGTCGCGGATGTAGTCGCTGAGCACCGCGCCGTGCCGATCCTCTTCGGCGGTCCAGAGATTGTTCCAGTTGCGCCAGTGCGAGTCGTCGCCGAGATGCACCGCGAGCAGCCGATGGAAGTGGGGCAGCCCCTCTTCGGTCAGCGTGTTGAGGGCCAACGCCGCGCGGCAGGCGTCGGGAATGCCGGCGACCCGTTCGCGCAGCGTCCGGCGATGCTCCTCCGGGTCGCCACCATCGGCGGGAGCGAGCAGCTCCGACGGAAACCAGAGCTCGCGCTTGGCCTCGTGCTCGACCATCAATTCGTGCACCAAGGATTCGAGGTCCCGAAGGACCTCGACCTTTCGCCACATGGTGCGCGCCGCATCGGTCAAGGACATCAGTCGGCCAGCCTCATCCGGTGGTGCACTGCTTGGTCACCGGCGGGCGATTGTCGCACGCGATGGCGTCGTTCATGCCGCTGGTGAGCGGACCGCAGGCGGTGTTCTGCGCCGACCGGGCCGCCTCGGCCTCGGTCTCGTGCGACGCCTTGGCGCAGTTGCGTCCGCCGTTGTACTCCACGCACACCTCGCAGGTCGACTTCTGCGCCGAGAGGGTGGAGTAGGTCAGGAAGGCGATGAAGCCGAGGATCACCGCGATGGTGGTCAGGGTCTTGGAGGACATGGTCGAAATCTACTGGCAGGGCGGGCGGGGGGGAATCGATCATCGATCATCGATCATCGATGATCGATAGCGCCAGTCGCTATCCTTCGGGGATGCTCCGCACCCTGCTCCTCCTCGCCTGCCTGCTTCGCCTCGCCCCGGCTCCCGGGATGGCGGCGTCGCATTGTGCGCCGGTGGTGGCGGGTGGGGTGCACCAGCATGGGGCTGCCCACCACGAGGCGCAGACACCCGAGCACCGTCAGCACGCTGGCGAGGGCGACTGCGCGCATTGCCCGCCCAGCCAGTGCGCCCAGGTGGCCTCGTGCGGCGTCACCCTGCTCACCGGGACCGCCGCCGAGAGCAGCTGTTTCGGGGTCACGGCCAGGGCCGCGCAGGCCAGCCCCGCCGACGCCCTGACCTGGGCCTCCGCGGACCATCCGCCCCCAACCCGACCGCCTGCATCGCTCCTCGCCTGATCGAGTCGCTGTTTCCTGACCCTACTCGTTTCACCGAGGATCCCGATGTTCGTTCCTGTTCGAACCCTGCTCACCGCCGGGGCGTTGGTGCTAGCCGCCGCCGCCCTCCCGGCCCAGACGGACTACCGCAATCTTGATGACGAGCGGCCAGTCCGCTCCGAGGACGCCTGGGCGCTGGAATTCCGCGCCTGGGAGTGGATGATGCCGCTCCATTACGCCCGCCACGCCGGCCGGGGCGAGGTGGAGTTCACCCCCGAGGTCATGTGGGGCGCCTTCCCCAATGGTCTCGTGGGCCTCAAGCTCCCCTTCCGCGCCTCTGACCGGCTCGGCGAGGCCGCGGCGGCCGGACCGCGGCTCTTCGCACTCATCTCCCTCAATGCCGAGACCCCGCACTCCCCGGGGTTCGCCCTCCGGGCCGATGCCATCCTCCCCGGCGGCGGTGCCTCGGGCGACGGCGTCCTGGTCGTCGGGAAGGCCATCGCCACCCGCACCTGGGGCCGACTGCGAACCCACGCCAACGCGTCGGTAACGGTCGGGCGCGCCATCAACGCCCCCGAGGCCGATGCCCCCGGGCGGTGGTCGGCGTCCGTCGCGGCCGACTGGACGCTGATGCGGCAGAGCACGTTGCTGATCGCCGAGCTGTACAGCGCGCGGCCCCTCGGCCTCGACGACCAGCACTGGGAAGTCGGCGCCGGCATCCGTCGGCAGATGACGCCCTCCCTGGTGCTCGACGTCGGCGCGGCCCATGGTCTCGGTGATGGCGGCGGACTCGCCCTCACGATGGGACTCTCGCGCAGCTTCTCGCTCGGCACGCCGAGCGTGCGGGGTGACCGATGATCCGCCGCCTGCTCCTCGCGCTGCTTGTGCTGCCAACCGTCCTCGGGGCGCAGCAGCGACGCGACGAAGTGCGCCCCTATCCGGGCAGCTTCAATTGGCAGTTCCTCGGTCGCCA
Organism: Gemmatimonadota bacterium; assembly: GCA_016720805.1. Classification (NCBI taxonomy): domain Bacteria; kingdom Pseudomonadati; phylum Gemmatimonadota; species Gemmatimonadota bacterium. The sequence goes on from JADKJZ010000008.1 coordinate 35,805, forward strand.
CAACGAGGCCGCGCGGCTCTTCAACGCCTTCGACTACGGCCACGCGATCCTCTACGAACGGCTGCTGACCATGCCGCTCGAGGGCGCGAAGACGGCACTCGCCCGCGACTACGACTTCCTGGTGGGCGACTTGCTGGTGAAGCCACCGCGCTTCGCCATTCCGGAAGAGGCGATCGAGCCGACCTACGCCAAGGTGGCGTGGCGCGCCAAGGTCACCTTCGACTGGGCGCACATTCTCCATCGACAGATCTATGATGCCTACGCCGATCCGCGACTCACGCCGGCGGCGCGTGATGCGCTGATCGAGCGAATCACCGACTACTACCTCGAGGAAACGCGCTACGCGTTGCCCACCGTGCCGAAGTCGATGGCGCTGATGGATGAGCAGCCGTTCTCGCAGATCTTCCGGCGCGAGGTGCCGCAGTTCAACGGCTTGATCTGGTCCTACCACTGGCTGCAGATCGGGCTCTACGAGGCATTCCTCACCGACGACGATCGGTCCAACGACGCGGCGGCGGTGCGCCAGGTGGCCGCCCGCTGGCGCGCCATGGTGCAGGGCGCGCCAGCCGGCTATCCGAGCGTGATGCCGATGGCGCCGGCCGTCGCGCCGCGTTTCACCAAGGCGCACCCGCGCGCCGCGGCGATCTTCGACAACCTGCACATGCTGCACGACATCATCTCCGACATCCTCGCCTCGCCGACGATCCCGCGCGCCGGGAAGGGCGCCGAAATCCAGCGTCAGCTCGACCTGATGCAGGACCCCACGCGCGACCTGATGGGGGCCGAGCACTGGTGGATGATGGGCGACATGATGGGGGGCGTGGGGAAGATGGGGGGGGTGGCGGGCGGGCCGTGATGCGCACGTCGCGGTCGTGATTCCGTGGTGGGGGCGTGTAGGGGCGCAGCATGCTGCGCCCCACGAACCCACCCGGCACCGGTCGTGCCCCGGGGGCGCGATTCTCGTGGACGGACAAAGGGGCGCAGCATGCTGCGCCCCTACGATCTATGCCCCGAACCGCGTCATCCGGTTCCCAGTTACTTCGGCAACCCCTTCGTCTCGTCGCCGCTCTTCCCGTCGGTGATCGGGGTGACCTGGGTGCTCCATCCGTCGGCGAAGGTCAGCACGAGGCGGTGTCCAAGGGTGTCCGCGACGATCGTCTTGATCTGCGGAAACTTCTTGGCGTAGGTGAGGGCGGCGTCGGCCTGCTTGGCGAAGCCCTCCGGCGTCTCGCCTGCCTCGCCCTTGCCGAACTCGCGGCCCACGGCCATCGCAATCGCCTGTTCGGGACCGTAGGCGGCGTAGTCGTCCGCCGACATCAGGCCGTCCTGACCGGCGGCATACTTGTACGAGTCGTACGTCGGGCAGGCCGCGAGGAGGGCGACCAGGGCAAGCGGGGCATAACGGCGCATCGAGAAGTCTCCGAACGGGATCGACACTGGTACCGACCGGGCGGGGCCCGGGTTCCCGGCCACCAGCCAATCCGGAAAGATAGCCCCGCCGGGCCCCCCCGCCATCCTTGTCCCGGCCACCCTGCCGCCCTACCCTTCCCGCCGACCAGATCACCCCCGGACCGGAGTCCTGTCATGAGCGCCATCGGCAACATCCCGACCCCCATCAACGAACCCGTCCTGAGCTACGCCCCGGGGTCCCCGGAACGCGCCGGCCTGCAGGCCGCCATCGCCGAGCTCGGGAGCGTGGTGACCGACATCCCGGTGGTGATCAACGGCGTCGAATACCGCCCCGGGAAGACCAACCGGGTCACCTCGCCCCAGCGGCACCAGCACCACCTCGCCAACGTCCACCAGTCGACGCCCGAGCTCCTGCAGCAGGCGATCGACGGGGCCATTGCCGCCCAGAAGGTCTGGGAGCGGTGGTCGTTCGCCGACCGCGCCGCCGTCTTCCTGAAGGCGGCCGATCTCCTCGCCGGCCCGTGGCGTCATCGGATCAACGCCGCCACGCTCCTCGGCCAGGGGAAGACGCCGCACCAGGCCGAGATCGATGCCGCCTGCGAGCTGGCCGACTTCTGGCGCTTCAACGTCCACTACGCCGAGCAGTTGCTGCACGAGCAGCCGATCTCGGTGCCGGGCGTCTGGAACCGTCTCGACTGGCGCCCGCTCGAGGGCTTCATCTACGCCATCACGCCGTTCAACTTCACGGCGATCGGCGGGAACCTCCCGACCGCGCCGGCGATCCTCGGCAACGTGGTGCTCTGGAAGCCTTCGGCAACGGCGTCGCTCTCCAACTGGCTGATCTACGACCTGCTGCGCGAGGCGGGGCTGCCTGCCGGCGTGATCCAGTTCATTCCGGGCGATTCTGCCGCCACGACCAGGACGTTGCTCGACTCGAAGCATCTGGCCGGCGTCCACTTCACCGGCTCGACGCCGGTCTTCCAGAGCATCTGGAAGGACGTGGCCGAACGGCTGCCGAGCTACCGCGGCTACCCGCGCCTGGTCGGCGAGACCGGCGGCAAGGACTTCATCGTGGCGCATCCCTCGGCCGATGTCGAGGCGTTCGTGACCGCCCTCATCCGCGGCTCGTTCGAGTATCAGGGGCAGAAGTGCTCCGCCTGCTCGCGCACCTACATCCCGCGTTCGCTCTGGCCGCGCGTGAAGGAGCGGATGCAGCAGGAGATGGCGACAGATCAAGGTCGGCGACCCGGCCGACTTCTCCGTCTTCGTCGGTGCGGTGATCGACGAGAAGGCGTTCCGGAAGCACGAGGCGCTGCTCACCGCCGTGAAGACCGATCCGGCGGTGACGGTGCACGCCGGCGGCACCTGCGATGGGTCCGTGGGGTGGTTCGTGCAGCCGACGCTGCTCGAGACCACCGATCCGCACCATCGGATCATGAAGGAGGAGTTCTTCGGCCCGATTCTCTCGGCCTACGTCTACGAGGACGCGGCCTGGGACGAGGTGCTCACGCTGATCGACGACACCGCGACCTACGCCCTCACCGGCGCGATCTTCGCGCAGGACCGTGCGGCGGTGATCCACGCCGAGACGAAGCTGCGCCACGCCGCCGGCAACTATTACGTCAATGACAAGTGCACCGGCGCCGTGGTCGGCCAGCAGCCGTTCGGCGGTGGCCGCGCCTCGGGCACCAATGACAAGGCCGGCTCGCTCCTCAACCTCTACCGCTGGGTCTCCGCCCGGACGGTGAAGGAGACGGGGAATCCGGCGACGGAATGGCGGTACCCGTACCTCGGCTAGGGAACGCTCCGTGACCGATGATCGATCATCGATGATCGATCATCGATCATCCCGAGGGGGCGCCGTCACCGGATTGCTGCTTGCAGCGCTCTTCTCGGCGCCGCCGCTGCGCGCGCAGGCAGCCGCCGGTTACGTGGAGTCCATCACCTCCACCATCTCCTCCCGCACCGCCACCGCCGAGCTGGTGCGGACGCTCACGCGCGAGACGGAATACCGGGTGAGCCGGCGTGCCGACACCACGGTGGTCGAGGCGGCGGCGGTGCGGCTGGTGGAGGAGGGGCCCCAGGGGCGGGTGGTGTTCGACACCGACGGCTTCACCGGCGGCCGATGGAAGTTGGTGCCTGCGCCGCGCGGCGGGCTGGTGGTGGTGGACGTTCCCTTCGTGCCGCCGGCGCTGGTGGAGGTGAACGACCTCGCCGCCGCGATGAACGACTTCTTCCCGCCGGTGGCGCCGCCGCTGCCGGTCAATCGGCGCGTGCGGGACGGCGCCGGGCGTGACTGGCAGCGCCTCGCCGACTCCTCGACATCCGTCGCTATCGCTGGACGGTGACGCGGACGCAGGACAGCACCGCGGTCGCGCGCGACACGGTGACGCTGCGCATCAGTGAGGCGACGCGTGAGGTGTCGCAGCTGCGCCTCGATGCGCGTGGCGTGCCGATCGGGTGGACGCGGGAGCTGGTCACCGACGTGACGTCACGCGGTGGCGGCCGCGCGGTGCAGGCCACCGTGCGGCAACGGATCGTGGTGCGCGCGATCCCTTGACTTCCTCACTACGCGTGTTCCCCTTGCGCCGCGTTCGGATCGCCCCAACATTGCGAGTACACCCGCCTGGAGGCCTACTGCCCATGGAGCCCTTCCTCAGCTCCGATGAGTACGACGAACAGGCCCACCAACTGTACAACGAAGCGCGCTACGACGACGCCCTCACGCTCCTGCGTGACGGGATCACTCGCTACCCTCAAGCCGTCGAATTGCATGTTGGTGTCGGGTACGCCCAGCTCGCCCGCGAGGAATACGCGTGGGCCCGCCAGGCGTTCGAGCATGCGCTGCTGCTCGATCCCGAACAGGAGGATGCCCTCGCGGGGCTCGGCGAAACGCTCCTGGTGATCGGGCACATCGCGGGCGCGCTCCGCGCCTTCGAGCAGGTCGTCGCGCTCGGCTTCGACGACGACCACGAGTTGATGCTGCAGATCGGTCGCGCGCTCTTCCGCGAGGGGTACTTCGTCGAGGCTCGACGCACCTTCGAGCGGGTCCACTTCCACCACCCCGAGTCGCCGGAGATCGCCGCCTCGCTCGGCTACACGTCGCATCGCCTCGGAATGGACGCCGACGCCTACTACTGGCTGCGCCGCGCCCTCGAGCTCGAGTCGTCGTTCGCCGAGCCGCGGATCTACCTCGCCAACATCCTCTACGACCGCGGTGAAGTGACGGCCGCGATGCTGCATTTCGCGCGCACCACCCCCGACGACCACTTCGACGACCTCGGCATCTGGCGCGTGATCGAGTTGCTGAAGACCGCGCGGCAGGTCGGCGACGACGACCCCGAAGTCTCGGAGTGGCTGCAGCGGCTTGCCGAACTCGGGAGCGAGGGGACGCCGGAGGACCTGATCCTCGCCGAGATCGAGGGGATGCAGCCCGACGGCACGCCGCGCGATCCGACCCAGCTCGAGCTCTTCGGCACGCTGATGCGCGACATCCCGGGGATGCAGCGCCGCCCGGCGATCGACGGGATGACCGGCGGCCACGTGATCGAGACGCTCGGCGGGCTGGCGCTCCGCGGCAGCTGGGACGAGCTCCTGCTGCAGTTGCAGGCGGTCGAGGGCGCCTGGGCCGACGGCACGATCACCGAGTTCATGCAGGCGTTCGCGCGTCGCGGGGCCGCCGAGACCGGGGTCAGCATTCCGATCACCACCGCCGAGGCCTTCCTCCGCGGATCGGCCGAGGCGGGCGTCATTCGGATCGTGGAGTGATTCGTTTCGAGTCGGTCTCCAAGTCCTACACCGCCCTCGTCTCCCGCAAGCGGGTCGATGCGTTGGCGGAGTTCACGCTCGAGATGGCCCGCGGCGAGGTGGTGGGCATCGCCGGCCCGAACGGGGCGGGGAAGTCCACCATGATCTCGCTGTTGATGGGGTTCCTGCAGCCGACGTCGGGGAGAATCACCATCGACGGCGCCGCGCCGCGCCCTTGGGTCGAGCAGCATGGCGTGGGGTACCTCACCGAATTGGTGAACCTTCCGCCACGCTGGAAGGTGCCCACGACGGTGCGTCGCATGGCGACGCTCTCCGGTGTGGCGGCCGATGCCGTGGCGACCGAAAGCGCCGCGATGATGACGCGCCTGGGGCTCGACGAGCATGCCGGGAAGCGGATCAAGCAGCTCTCCAAGGGCAATCTGCAGCGCGTCGGCCTCGGGCAGGCGCTCATCGGCGACTTCGAGCTGGTCGTGCTTGATGAACCGACGCACGGCCTCGACCCGCTCTGGACCCAGCGCTTCCGTGACGTGGTGAGCGCACTGCGCCGCCCCGATCGCCTGGTGCTCATCGCGTCGCACAACCTCGACGAGCTCGAGATGCTGGCCGACCGGGTCGCGATCCTCGACCACGGCCGGTTGCAGCGCGTGGTCGGCCACTCGACCGAGGAGCGGTCGGAGCAGCTGGCATGGCGGCTCGTGCTCGAAGGGACGGTCGACGTGACCACCGCGATCGCCGGCGCCATGCCGATTGCGGGCCGCGCCGGTACCTGGCGCTGCCTGGCCTCGCGCCGTGAGCTGAGCACCGGACTGGCCACGCTGCTCGCCGGCGGGGCCGTGCTGGTGGAGTGCGTGCCGGAAGAGGGGCGGCTCGAATCGGCCTTCCGCGAGGCGGTGCAGCGATGACGCGCAATCGCTCGCCGTTCCGCTACCTCCCCGCCCATCTGATGGATGTGGCGCAGGGGCCGTTCGCGTTGTTCGCGACCGTGGCCCTGACGATCTGCGTGGTGATCTGGCGACTCGGTCGGAAGGACGCCAGCGCGATGGCCGACCCGGCGGTCTTCGTGCGCCAGGTGGTCGCCGCCGTCCTGACCCTCGCCGTACTGGTGGCGTCCGGCGGCGTCGCCGGCAACGACGTCGGGCGGGGCTACTATCGCGCCTGGTTCTCGAAGCCGATGGCGCCGTGGTGGTTCTACCTGCAGCGCTGGCTCCTCGGCGGCGTGGCGGTGCTCACGATCCCGGTGCTGATCGGCGTGGGCCTGCAGCTCTTCTTCGGGCAAGGCACCGGCATCACGCTGCCGCTGATGGAGGTGACCGCCCTCGGCTATCTCCTGGTTGGCGGGACGGTGCTGCTGGCCTCCGTCTTCACCGCACGCGACTGGCTCATCACCTTCGCGATCACCTTCACGCAGGCACGGCTCGACGACATCATCAAGCTGATGGCGATGTCGAAGACCGAACCGCCGTCGATGTTGATGTGGGCGCACCGGCTGCTGCCGCCGTTTCACCTGATCTCGCCGGTGAAGGGTGTTCCCGCAGGCGACGACCTGCTGCACGTGATCGGCTACGGCGTGGCCCTGGTGGCCGTCGCGATGGTGCTCCTGGTGGTCAAGCCACTGGGGAGTGGCGGGCGCGCGTGAGCGCGCACCCGACTGACGGCGTTCGGCGCGAGGTCCTGCCCAACGGAGTGACGCTGCTGGTGCAGCGCCGCCGGGCCGCGCCGGCCGCCGCCCTCGCCACCCATGTCCGCGCCGGTTTCCTCGATGAGCCCGACGCGGTGCAGGGGATCTCGCACGTCCTCGAGCACATGCTCTTCAAGGGGACGCCGACGCTCGGGCCCGGCGAACTCGCGCAGCGCACCAAGGCGCTCGGCGGCTCGCTCAACGCCTACACCTCCTACGATCGCACCGTGTATTACGCCTCGGTCCCCGCACGCCACGCCGTCGAGGCGATGGCGCTGCAGGCCGATCAGGTGCGCAATCCGCTCTTCGATGCCGACGAGTTGCGCCGCGAACTCGGCGTGATCATCCAGGAAGCCAGACGGAAGCTCGACACGCCCGGCGCCGTGACGGGCGAGACGCTCCACGAGCTGTTGTACGACCACCATCGGATTCGTCGCTGGCGCATCGGACATGAGGCAGTGCTCGAGGGCTTTCGGCGCGAGCAGGTCGCCGCGTATCACCGGTCGCGCTACATCCCGTCGCGCACCATCGTCTCGGTGGTCGCGGATCTCGATGAAGCGGTGATGCTCGAGGCGCTGCGCGCCAACTGGGGCGACTGGTCCCTGCCTGCCGAACCGTTCGACGTCGGTCCGATCGAGACCGCGCCTGCGATCCCGCGTGCCCGGCTGCTGCGCGGCGATGTGGCGATGGCCGATCTCGCGCTCGGTTGGCGCGGTGTCGGCCCGCTGGACCCGCAGGCGCCGGCGCTCGACGTCCTCGGTACCATCCTCACGGGCGGCAGGGCCTCGCGACTGGCGCGTCTGCTGCGCGAACCGGGCTTGGTGGCGGGTGTCGGTGCCGGCCACTACGGCACCACCGACGCCGATCGGCAGACCCCTGCGGGCGTCTTCGTCGTGGGGCTCGAGCTGGAGCCGAGCCGGATGCGCGAGGCGCTTTCCATCGTGGCCGCGACGATCCGCGCCGTGCGCGACGCCGGCCCGGAGGCCGATGAACTGGCACGCGCCCAGACGTTGCTCCGCGTGCGGCTCCAGCGCCGCCTGGAGCGCTACGAGGCACGCGCCACGGCGCTCGCCGATGCCGAGGCCGAGGGAGACCTGACGCGGCTGGATCGCGAGGAAGCCGAGATCATGGCGGTCACGGCGGCGCAGGTGCGCGACGCGGCGGCGCACTGGGTCGACCCGAGCGCGGCATCGGCCGTGGCCTACTATCCGACCGCGAGCAGCGAGTCGTTCGACCTCGATCTGCTCACGGATGCGATGCGAGCCCCGGCGCGCGCCATGCCGGCGATGGCGGTGCCGAGCGCGCTCGTGCCGCCGCCGCGGGCACCGGTCGCGGGCACGCGGCGGCGCGAGCAGGGCGTGCTCCACGTGGCGTTGCCTGGGCTCGACCTGCTGGTGGCACGGCATGGCGATGTCCCGCAGGTCGGGCTCAACGTCTATCGGCCGCGCACCGCGGTTCGCGATCCATCGCTCGCCGGCCTCGATGCCCTCGGCTTCCGGGCGTTGATGCGCGGCACCGCGCGGCTCGATGCCGGGCAATTGGCCGTCGCGATCGAGGCGCTCGGCGGGGTGCTCTCGCCGTCGGTCGGCGCCGATGTGCTCTCGCTCGGCACGACGGTGCTGGCGGAGCAGGTGGGCGCGGCAGCTCGGCTGCTGGTCGAGGTGTTGACGACGCCACGCCTCGACGACGCGAGCATCATGATCGAGCGCGATCTCATGATCGACGACGCGCGGTCCATCGCCGATGACATGATCCGCTTCCCGTTCCAGCTGGTGCTGGGCCACGCCTTCGGCGATGTCGGCTACGGTGCTCCGACGCTTGGCAGCCCCGAGTCGCTCGACGCCTTCACGCCGGCGCGGGTGCGGCAGTGGCACGCCGACTTCGCGTCGAGCGGCCCGATCACGGTCGTGGCGGTGGGCAATCAGGAGCCCGAGGCATTGGCCGACCTGCTCGTCGATGCCTTCGCGCCGCTGCTGTCGAGCGCGTTCCCTGCGGGTGCGCGGCCGCTCGTCGAGGTGGAGCCGCTCCTGCCCGGCATGCGCACCGCCAGCCGCGATCGGCAGCAGTCGGCACTCGCGATGCTCTTCCCGGGCCCGAATCGGGGTGACCCCGCACGCCACGCCGCCGAGGTCTGGGGTGCGATCGCGGGCGGGCTTGGCGGGCGGCTCTTCGAGTCGCTGCGGAGCGCGCGATCGCTGGCGTATACGGTGATGGCGTCGTCGTGGCAGCGACGTCGGGCCGGTGGGCTGCTCACGTACATCGCGATGGCGCCGGAACGCCTCAAGGAGGCGCGTGAGGCGATGCTGGAGGAGCTGGCGGTCTTCCGCGCCGAGCCGCCCACCGCCGACGAGCTCCACCGCGCCACGGCGATGCTGGCCGGGCAGGAGGAGGTCGCGAGGCAATCTGCCGGCGCGGTGGCCGGCGAGATCGCCGATGCCTGGCTGCTGGGCGAAGGGTTGGCCGAACTGGCCGACCCGGCAGCGCCGTACCGTGCGGTCACCCGCGAGGCGGTCCATGCCGTGGCCGCCGCCTTCGATCCCGCCACTCGGGCCGAGGGCGTCGTCGCGCCGGAGCGACCGGAGTAGCTTCCCGGGATGGCCGATCCTGCTGCCCCCCCACCACTCCGCCGCGGCTTCGCGCTGGCCGATGCGATTACCCTGGTCCGCATTCCGCTCGCCATCGCCTTCCCGATCCTCGGCGGGACGACGGAGCGGCTGGTGCTGTTGGGGCTGGCCGCCGCCACCGACCTGGGTGATGGCGTGGTCGCGCGGCGGTATGGTGGGTCACGCATCGGCGCGGTGCTCGACCCGATCGTCGACAAGCTCTTCATGGCGGCGGCGTTCGGGACGGTGCTCTGGAGTGGCGACCTGGCGTGGTGGGAGGTCACGGCGCTGCTGATCCGCGACATCGTCCTCTCGGTGGCCTTCTTCATCACGCTGGCGACGGGGCGAGGCACCGCGGTGCCGGCCCGGTTCGGTGGGAAGGTGGTCACCCTGTTGCAGTTGCTGACCCTCTTCGCCTTCATTCTCAAGTCGTCGTACTTCCTGCGCCCGCTGGCGTGGGCCACGGCGGCGGTGGCACTGTACGCCATTTACGACTACAACCAGCCCTTCTTCAGGAAGCTGAACGCCAATGACTGATCCCAATCTCCGCTTCGCGCATCTCGACTGGACCGGCGGCATGCGCTTCACCGGCGGCGCGCCCGGTGGCCCGACCCTCAACCTCGACGGCGATGGCAAGGAGGCCCCCGGGCCGATGGTGGCGCTGTTGACGGCGATGGGCGGTTGCGCCGGCGCGGACGTCACGTCGATTCTCGAGAAGATGCAGGTCACGCTCACGAAGTTCACCATGGACCTGACCGGTCGCCGCAACGAAGAGCATCCGCGGCGCTACAATCACATCGACTTCACCTTCACCCTCTCGGGCGAGGGGCTGACGCAGGCGAAGGCCGATCGGGCGGTGGAGTTGAGCGTGACGAAGTACTGCTCGGTGATGCTGTCGCTGCGGGAGGATATCGTGGTGGAGACGAAGGTGATCGTCGAATAGCAGCGAGCCAGAAAGCGGTGAGGGTGAGAGCGGGGGCTGTTCCCCCTCACTCCTCACCCCTCACCATTTTTCACCGTGCTCTGCTTACGCCGTCACTTCCGCCGTCTCGACTTCGACTTCGACTTCCGCTTCCGTCTCCACGACCGTCTCGACGACGGCATCGGCCGGCGCGCGGCGAACCACGGGCTGGCAGAAGCGTTCACCGAGGACGCGGAGCTGACCCTGCTGCTCGGCGGTCAGGTCGGGGTAGCGGTCGGCGACGTACTGCATGGTGTCGTCCATCCACTCCTTCTGATGCTCCGGAGCGGCTTCGAGCACGCCGCAGCGGAGGATATGGCTGAACAGCTCATCCCGTGCCGCGTCGAACGCCGTGGGCATCGCCGGGGGCCGGGGGGCCGTCTTCTTCTTGGTCATTCGCCTTCCCTGAGTGTTGCTGGGGGCGACATTGCCCCCGGATCCATCGCTTTGGATACGCGCAATATAGGGAAAATGTTCACCCGAAGGCAAACCGGACCCCACGGCGGGGGCGGTTCTCGTTAGATTGGTCCCCGTCGCCGACCGCCAGAGGCGGGGGCGCGAGCGCGGTTCACCGGGGCAGCCGCGCGCCCACCGAGCAGGCCCAGCCGGGCCCCGCGCTCGCCGGGGGGCGCGCCAGAGGACGTCATGGCGCAGGGTCAGAAGCCGTTCTACCTCGCACTCGGGGCGATCGCGATCGCCGGAGTCGGATTTCTCGCCTACCGGATGATGGGGGGCGGTGCCGTCTCGATTCCCGCCAACGTCACCGTCAGCGCGGCCGACACCTCGGGCTTCAACGGCTATCTCCTCGGCAGCCCCACCGCACCGATCGAAATCTCCGAGTACGCCGATTTCACCTGCCCAGCGTGCGCCGCCTTCAGCACCGTCCAGTTCCCCGACGTCCGGGCGCGGCTGATCGAGACCGGCAAGGCGCGCTTCCGCTATCGGGACTTCCCGCTCGAGGGCGGCATTCACACCCATTCGCGCGTCGCGGCCCACTCGGTGGCCTGCGCCAACGACCAGGGGAAGTTCTGGGAGCTCGCGGAGCGGCAATTCCTGCATCAGAACGATTGGGCCCTCGCGGGGAACGGCGTCTCGGCGCTCAAGGATGTCGCCAAGGCGGCCGGGCTCGACACGGGCGCGTGGCAGAGCTGCATGGAGTCGGCAAAATACGCCGGCCGGATCCAGGCCTCGCTGGATGAAGGCGCGCGTCTCGGCGTCGGCTCGACGCCCTCGTTTCTGATTGGCGGACGGATCTACACTGGCCTCAACTCCGATGGCATGGTTCAGCTGGTCGACTCGCTGATTGCTGCCCAGGCCGGTACCAAGGCGCCGTGAGCCACCACCGCAAACCGCCCGAGGGGAAGGCGCTCGCCGGCCTTGCCCTCGCGGCGCTGGGCGTGGTCTATGGCGACATCGGGACCTCGCCGCTCTACGCCCTCAAGGAATGCTTCTCCGGGCCGCATGCGATCGCCCTGACCCACGAGAACGTCCTCGGGATCCTCTCGCTCATTTTCTGGTCGCTCAACTTCGTCGTCTCCTTCAAGTACATCTCGCTGGTCATGCGGGCCGACAATCAGGGCGAGGGCGGCATTCTCGCCTTGCTCGCGTTGGTGCGCCCCGGCGGGCACACGGTCGGCCGCGGCGTGATCCTGATGGTCGGCCTCTTCGGCGCGGCCCTGCTCTACGGCGACGGCGTGATCACTCCCGCCATCTCGGTGCTCGGTGCGGTCGAGGGGCTCGAGGTCGCGACGCCGATCTTCAAGCACTGGGTCGTCCCGATGGCGTGCGTGATCATCACGGCGCTCTTTGCGGTGCAGCGGCGCGGCACCGCCGGCATCGGCAAGATCTTCGGCCCCGTGACGACGATCTACTTCGTCTGCATCGCGGTGCTCGGCGTCCGTGGCATCCTGATGAACACGGAAGTGCTGCACGCCCTGAACCCCTGGTATGCGTTCGAGTTCTTCCTCCGCGAGCGGGGGCAGGCCTTCGTCGTGCTCGCTGCCGTCGTCCTCGTGATCACCGGCGGCGAAGCGCTCTACGCCGACATGGGACACATCGGCGCCCGCCCCATCCGACTGGCCTGGTTCGTGGTCGTGCTGCCGGCACTGGCGCTGAACTATTTCGGGCAGGGCGCGCTGCTGCTGACCGACCCCACCGCCGTCAGCAATCCGTTCTATCAGTTGGTGCCCTCGTGGGCGCTGTATCCCATGATCGGGATCGCCACCGGCGCCGCCGTCGTCGCCTCGCAGGCCTTGATCTCCGGCGCGTTCTCGCTGACCCAGCAGGCGATGCAGCTCGGCTTTGTGCCCCGGATGCGGCTGATCCACACGTCGGCGACCGAGATCGGCCAGATCTACATGCCCGGCGTCAACTGGGCGCTCTGGGTCGCCTGCATTGCGCTCGTGCTCGCCTTCAAGTCTTCCACGGCGCTGGCCGCCACTTACGGCGTCGCCGTCACCGGGACCATGCTGACCACGTCGATCCTCTTCGCCATCGTGATGCACAAGCTGTGGCACTGGCCCATGTGGCGCGTCGTGGTGATCACCACGGTCTTCGTGATGGTGGACGTCGCCTTCCTGGGCGCCAACCTGTTGAAGATCCCCGATGGTGGCTGGTTCCCCCTCGCCGCCGCTGGCGTGATCTACCTGCTGATGAGCACCTGGAAGCTCGGCCGTCGACAGGTCACCGCGATGCTGCAGGAATCGTCGTTGCCGCTCGACCTCTTCATCCCCGACGTGATCCGCCGCAAGCCGTATCGCGTGCCGGGCGTCTCGGTGGTCATGACGTCGATTGCCGACGTCGCGCCGCCGGTGCTGCTGCACCACCTGAAGCACAACAAGGTGTTGCACGAGCAGGTGATCCTGATGACCATCACCTCGCTGCAGATTCCGCTGGTGCCCGAGGCCGAGCGCGTGCAGGTGGTCGACAAGGGCGCCGGCTTCGTGCAGGTGTTCGCACGCTACGGCTTCCTCGAGTCGCCCAATGTCGGCGCGATCCTCGCCGCCACCGCGGAACAGTTGCCACCGCCGACCGAAGGCAAGGTCCCCGCGCTGCGGCTCAACGAGGTGACCTTCTACCTCGGCCGCGAGACGCTCATCGTCGCCCCGCGCGACCGCAAGGGCGCCCGCACCCGCGCGGCGATGCCGGCCTGGCGCGCCACCCTCTTCTCGGTGATGAGCCGCAACGCGCAGAGCGCCGCCGGCTACTTCGGGCTGCCGCCGAATCGAGTGGTGGAGTTGGGGGCGCAGTTGCAGGTGTAGCAGCGAATGGCGAACAGCGAACAGCGACGCGCGTAATACGTGAAACGTCAAAGGTGAAACGGGGGCCGACTTGGGCTCCGTTTCACCTCTCACGTTTCACGCGGTCCGCCGTTCGCCGTTCGCCGTCAACTCTCCAGACTTTCATACTCATCCTTCAGCCTCGCCACCACCCCCGGATCCGCCAGCGTCGTCGTGTCGCCCAGGGCGCGCCCTTCGGCGATGTCGCGCAGCAGGCGGCGCATGATCTTGCCCGAGCGGGTCTTCGGCAGGTCGGCGGAGAAGAGGATGTCGTCGGGCTTCGCGATCGCGCCGATCTTGTGCGCCACATGCTCGCGGAGCTCGTCGCGCATCTCGGATGAGGCGTGGTGGCCCTCCTTGAGCGTCACAAACGCGGCGATCGCCTGCCCCTTCAGTTCATGCGCCTTGCCCACCACCGCCGCCTCGGCGACGGCCGGGTGGTCCACCAGCGCGCTCTCCACCTCCATCGTGCCGATGCGGTGGCCGGCGACGTTGAGCACGTCGTCGACGCGGCCGAGGATCCACCAGTAGCCATCGGCGTCGAGCTTGGCGCCGTCGCCGGCGAAGTAGCGACCCGGAAAGCGGCTCCAGTAGGTCTCCTGGTAGCGCGCATCGTCGCCGTAGATGGTGCGCAGCATCCCGGGCCACGGCGACTTGATCGTCAAGAAGCCGCCGCCCGTGGTGACCGGTGTGCCGTGGCTGTCGACCAGTTCGACCTCGATCCCCGGAAACGGCTTGGTGGCGGAGCCCGGCTTGGTGGTGACGACGCCGGGCGTCGGCGAGATCATGATCCCGCCCGTCTCGGTCTGCCACCAGGTGTCGACGATCGGACAGCGGCCGCGGCCGATCTGTTCGTGATACCAGATCCACGCTTCCGGATTGATCGGCTCGCCGACGGTGCCGAGGAGGCGGAGGCGCGAGAGATCGTGCTTCGCAGGATGCTCGGTGCCCCACTTCATGAAGGCGCGGATCGCGGTCGGCGCGGTGTAGAAGACCGTCACGCCGTGCCGCTCGCACATCGACCAGAAGCGATCGCGATTGGGCCAATCGGGCGCGCCCTCGTACATCAGCACGGTGGCACCGTTGGCGAGCGGGCCATACACCACATACGAATGCCCGGTGACCCAGCCGATGTCGGCGGTGCACCAGAAGACGTCGCCGGCCTTGAGGTCGAAGACGTGGCGCGTGGTGGCGGCCACCTGCGTGAGGTAGCCGCCGGTGGTGTGGACGATCCCCTTCGGCTTCCCCGTGGTGCCCGAGGTGTAGAGGATGAAGAGCAGGTCCTCCGCCTCCATCTCCTCCGGCGCGTGCACCGCGCTCTGCCCCTCGAGCATCCGGTGCCACCAATGGTCGCGCCCCTCCTGCATCGGGCACTGGGTCGGGTCCACGCCGTGCCCGCGGTGCACCACCAGGACCGAGGTGATCGACGGGCAGTCGGCCAGCGCCTCATCGGCGAGCCGCTTGAGCGGCAGCACCTGTCCGCGCCGATAGCCGCCATCGGCGGTGATGCAGCAGACCGCCTGCGCGTCATTGATCCGGTCGCGCAGCGATTCCGCCGAGAAGCCGCCGAAGACCACCGAGTGCACCGCGCCGATGCGGGCGCAGGCGAGCATCGCAATGGCCGCCTCGGGGATCATCGGGAGGTAGATCGCGACCCGGTCACCCCGCTTCACGCCGAGGGCGAGCAGTGCGTTCGCGGCCTTGCAGACCTCCTGGTGCAGCTGCCAGTAGGTCAGGACGCGTTGGTCGCCCGGCTCCCCCTCCCAGATCAGCGCCGCCTGGTTCCGCCTGGCCCCGGTCAGGTGGCGGTCGACGCAGTTGACGGCGACGTTGAGCCGCCCGCCAGAGAACCACTTGGCGTGGGGGAGCTTCCACTCGAGCACCGAGCTCCACGGGGCGAACCAGTCCAGCCGCTTCGCCTCGTCTTCCCAGAAGCCGAGCCGGTCGGCCGCGGCCTGGGCGTAGGTCGCCTCGGTGGTCACCGCCGCCGCCGCAAAGGCCGGGTCGGGCGGGAAACGGCGCTCTTCGGAGAGGAGGGTCTGGAGCTGGTCGGACATGATGGGATGCCGGAGTGTGAGGTGAATCGGAAAGTTAGCTGGATTTGGGATGATCGATGATCGATGATCGATCGCAGGGATCCGTGCGATTCCGGGGCGGGCGTCCGAGGACGGACCATCGATCATCGACCATCAATCATCGATCATCGAACTGTCAATATTTCATACACCACGATCCCAACGCGGTTTGGCAGACCTCTTGCTCCTGCCTTCTCCCCAGATGCTCACACCGAGGGCTGGAGGCCCATGACCGTGACGACCGCGCAGCCATCACAGCGAGAGCTGCTTGCCCCACCGACCCTGGGGCTGGCGACTCGAGAAGCCTTTCGCCGGACGGCGAACGAGCTTCTCGACGAGCTGGCCGAGGGGAATGGGCAGCTGGTGGTGGACCTCTCCGGGACGCGGGAGGTCGACTCCTCGGGGCTGGGCGCGCTCGTCATGGTGCAGCGCCACGCCGCCGATCGGCGGCTGCAGGTGAAGCTGCGCGGCGTGACGCCGGAGTTGGAGTTCCTGCTGGTCCTCACCAAGCTCGACGATCTCTTCCTCTTCGAAAAGCCGCGTCCTGAGCAGTAACGGCGCGGCCACGTGGCCGCGCTATACTTCCGGGATGCCATTGGCGCCCCGCGGATGACCCCCGCCGACACCCCGTTGCTGCAGATCCACCACCTCGAGCGCCGCTTCGGGGCGGTCGTTGCGTTGCGTGGGATCGAGCTTCTGGTGGCCCCCGGCGAAGTGGTGCTGTTGCTGGGCCCGAACGGCGCCGGCAAGTCCACCCTCCTCCGCTGCATCGCCGGGCTCGCCCGCCCCACCAAGGGGCGGGTCGAAGTGCTCGGCCAGAACGTGCATGCCGATCCCGAAGCGCGTCGCGCGCTCGGATTGCTCTCCCATCAATCGTTCCTTTATGAAGATCTCACGGCGCGGGAGAACCTGCGATTCGCGGCAGAGTTGCATGGACTCGACAGTGTGGCATCGCGTGTTGAGACGGCGCTAGCGGATGCGCGCCTCACCTCGCGGGCCGATACGCGCGTCTTCGGATTTTCGCAGGGGATGTTGCAGCGGCTCGCCTTCGCGCGGGCCACGATGCACCAGCCCGCGTTGCTGTTGCTGGACGAGCCGTTCACGGCGCTCGACGCCGCCGCCGCGCGCTCACTCCGGGAGCGGGTGGCGACCGAGCGCGATGCCGGGCGGGCCGTGGTCTGCGTGACGCACGAGCCGGCGGAGCTCTGGGAGCTGGCCTCGCGGGTGATCGTGTTGCGGAGCGGCGTCGTCGTCGCCGATGAGCCGCGGCCGGACGACCTGGCGCACTTCCGCAGCGGGTACGACGCCCTGGTGACACCATGAGCGTCGTCCGCATCGCGCTGCTGATCGCCGGCAAGGACCTCCGCATCGAGCGGCGGTCGCGCACCGCGATCCACACCGCCACGCTCTTCGCAGTGCTGGTGCTGCTGACGGTGGTCTTCGCCCGCGACGGCGGTGCCGTCTCCCTGGTGACGCTCGCCCCCTCGGTGCTCTGGATCACCATTGCGCTCGCCTCGCTGGTGGCGCTGAACCGGGCCTTCACGCTGGAACGGGAGCACGCCGCCCTCGAGGGGATCCTCCTCGCCCCGGTGCCCAGGAGCGCGCTCTTCCTGGGGAAGTGGCTCGCCAACCTCGCGTTCGTCTCGCTGGTGCTGGCGATCACCTTCCCGCTCTGGATCCTCTTCTACGGCGTGGCGGTCACCCCTGCGCTGATTCCGGTCGCCGGCGTCGCCATCCTCGCCTCGATCGGCATCACCGCGATCGGCACGGTCTTCTCGGCGATGGCGGTCCGGACGCGCCATGCCGAGCTGCTCCTCCCGGTCCTGATGCTCCCCTTCCTGCTGCCGCCGATCTACTTCGCGGCGCAGAGCACGGTGCGGCTCCTCGGGGGCCGCCCCTTGGAAGAGCTCTGGGGATGGCTCAGATTCCTTGCCTTGTACGACCTCGCCTTCGCCATGCTGGCGGCGATGCTCTTTCCTGCGGTGGTGGACGAATGACTCTCGAGGCAGCATCGGCCAGTCGGCAGATCAGCCGCGGCCGCACCCTGACCCTGGTCGGCGTGGTGTCGCTGATCGCCCTCTACGTGATGGCGCTGCAGTTCACCCCGCCGGAGCGCTTCCAGGGGTTGGCACAGAAGATCTTCTACATCCATCCGCCCGCGGCCTACGCGATGCAGATGGCCTTCATCTTCACCGGCATCGCGTCGCTCCTCTACCTCCTCCTCCACGACGCGCGCTTCGACGTCTTCGCCGAGGCCTCGGCCGAAGTCGGCATGATGTTCGGCGCCATCGTCGTCATCACCGGCCCGATCTGGGGCCGGCCGGCGTGGGGCACCTGGTGGGAATGGGAGCCGCGACTGACCTTCACCGTCATGGAGATCGTGCTCTTTGGGGGCTACTTCGCGCTGCGAGGGGCGGTGCGCGACCCCGCCGAGCGCGCCAAGTTCGCCGCGGTCATGGGGCTCATGGCGCTGGTGCTCGTGCCGTTCAACCACCTCACGGTCTACCTCTTCGCGTCGCAACACCCGCAGCCGGTCGTGATCAAGACGACCAAGCCGGAGCTGCCGCTGGAGATGCTGCGGACCTTCATCACCGGCTTCGCGGTCTTCACCATCCTCTACCTCGGGCTCGTCATGCAGCGCTACGGCATCGGCGCCCGCCACGCCATCCAGGAGGCCGCCGATGCCTGATACCGGGAGCTACATGGTCGCGGCGTATATCGTCACGGCCGTCGTGGTGGGGGGGTATGTGGTGAGTTTGTGGAGGAGAGGGAACAGCAAGGGATGATCGATCATCGATGATCGATGATCGATGATCGATGATCGATTGCCCATACGCGAAGATCCCCGCCTCGGCGTCTGCCGGAGCGGGGATTCCTCGCTATCACCATCGATCATCGATCATCGATCATCGATGATCGATCATCCAGTCGTGTCTTCCTTCGCCAACAACACATGCTTCCACAGCAGCGCCGCCGCGACCGCGCCGACGATCGGCCCGATCCACCAGACGGCCTGCGCCTGCATGTTGCCGGCGATGATGGCGGGGCCGAAGGCGCGGGCGGGGTTGAGCGCGCCGCCGGTGAGCGGGCCGCCGACCACGATGCCGGGGATCAGCGTCAGGCCGATGCCGAAGCCGGCAATCTTCGGGGCGCTCTTCGAGACGGCCGTCGCCATCACGGCCGACATCAGGAAGAAGGTCAGGACCGCCTCGAGGGCGATGGCGGTCTGAAGGTCATCGTGTTGTGGAGCGCCGGCGCGCCGAAATTCACCACGCGGCCGACATTCGGGGAGAGGAGCGACTTGACCAGCAGCGCGCCGAGGAGGCCACCGGCCAGCTGCGCCATGACGTAGGCGAAGGCGTCGGCGGGCGCGATCTTCCTGATCGAGAGCAGCCCGATGGTGACCGCCGGGTTGCAGTGGCCGCCGGAGATGGCCGCCGTCGCCGAGATGGCGATGGCGAGGGCGATCGCGTGGACCACGGCGATCCCGAAGACGCCGTAGTCGGCGCCCGGGAAGGAATTCATCACGACGGCACCGCATCCGAAGAAGATCAGGATGAAGGTGCCGAACATCTCGGCGAGGACGCGGGGGAGCAGGGGACGCATCGGGCGAGTCATCCTGTGGTGGGTGGCAGGGATGCGAAAAGACAGGGCGAATCTACACTCCCGTCCGCCGGAGGAGGAGCGTCGCGTTGCAGCCGCCGAAGCCGAAGGAATTCTTGAGGACCGCCCGGGGTGCCATCGTCAGCCCATCGGCCGGGAGCTGACGCAGCCCGCCCGCCGGATCGGGGTCCAGGCAGTTGAGGGTCGGCGGGATCCAGCCGTCGCGAATGCTGCGGCAGGCAATGGCCGTCTCGATCGCCCCGGAGGCGCCCAAGGCGTGTGCGTGCCATCCCTTGGTGCCGCTCACCGGCAGGGAGTCGGTGTGCGCGCCGAAGACCTCCCGGATGGCGAGTGCCTCGGTGGCATCGTTCAGCGTGGTCGACGACCCGTGTGCGTTGACCCACTCGACCTCGTCGGGCGCACAACCCGCTTCGGCAAGCGCCAGGCGCATCGCCCGCACCGCTTCGCGGCCGTCCGGACGCGGCTGGGTCATGTGGTGCGCGTCGTTGGTCACCCCCGACCCGGCGATCTCGGCGTAGATCCGCGCGCCACGTGCCTCTGCATGCTCCAGTGCCTCGAGCACCAGCACCGCCGAGCCTTCGGCCATCACGAAGCCATCGCGCGCCGAGTCGAACGGTCGCGACGCCGTGGCCGGGTCGTCGTTGCGCGTGCTCATTGCGCGGATCAGCGAGAAGGAACCGTAGCAGAGCGGATAGAGCGGCGCCTCGCTGCCGCCGGCAAGGATCACGTCGGCGTCGCCCTGGCGAATGGCGCGGAAGCCCTGACCGATCGCGAGCGTCCCCGACGCGCAACTCATTGCATTGGTGCTGTTCACGCCCGACACGCCATTGGTGATGGCAATGTTGCACGACAGCGCGCCACCGAACACGGTGAGCGCGAGCAACGGATCCACTTCACGCGGGCCGCCGGCGATGTACTTGAAGTTCTGCTCCTCCGCGAAGCCGATCCCGCCGAGCGCCGTCCCCATCATCACGCCGACCCGGTCCGCCGATTCGTTGGCGAGGTCGAGCGCGGCGTCCTCGAGCGCCAGCCGCGTGGCGGCGAGCCCCAACTGCGAACAGCGATCGGTGCGCCGCGCCTGTCGGGGCGAGAGCATCGCCTCGGGATCGAAATCATTCACCTGTGCCGCGATGTGCGACCGGAACGGTGACGAGTCGAAGCGATCGATCCGTTGCACCGCCGATGGCCCGTGCTGCAGCCTTGCCCAGACGGCATCACTGCCGATGCCGATCGGCGTGATCAGGCCGATGCCGGTGACCACCACGCGGCGCGTCACGCGTCACGCTCGGCGGCGCGTGCCACGCCGGCCAGCGTCTGCTCGGCAATGCCATGCACGAACACCGGCCCGATCACGACCTCGGCGGCGATGCGGCGAATCAACGGCCAGGGGGGGCCGTCCCAGGTATGCACGATCGTCACGTCACTGCCGCCATCTGCGGTGGGGAGAATGCTCCAGCGCACATCCATTCCGGTGGTGATGCCACCGATGTGCCGGTATCGAACCTCGTGCTTCGCGGCGTCAACCCAGATCCGGCTGCGCCACCAGGTGGGCCAGTTGAGCGGGCCGCCGAAGCGGCGGTACGCCGACATCTCGACGATGCCATCGCCGAAGCGCTCGCCTTCGGTGCGCGTCACGTAGCGATAGTGCGGCAGGATCTCGGGCCAGCGCTCCACCTCGGCGGCATGCGGCCAGACCCGCTCGGGTGGCGCATGCACGAGGCGCCGATCGACGACGTGCATCACTGGTCGGTCCGCCACGCGGCAATGACGCGGGCACCCGGCAACCGCCAGACGTCGACGTCGTGACCGACGGCCTCGCGCGCGATGGCGCGCAATGCGGCGGGATGCAGCCCGCGCGCCAGCGACACCACGCCATCGCTCACCGTGAGCGGATGCATCCGCAGGAAGGGACCCGCGAGGCGATAGCCGAGTGCGGCGAGTCGGGACGGCCGCAGGTCGGCGATCACCACACCCCGCCTGGCGATCGCATCGCACTCGGCGAGCAGCCTGACCGCCGACGCGCGGTCGAGGTGGTGCACCATCTGACTCACCAACACGAGGTCGACGCCCTTGCGGCGGATTGGCAGGCTCCCTGCGCAGCCGAGCAGCACCGGGAGTCCGCCGCGGTGTGCCAACTGGGCCGCGGCCGGAATGCGCTCGAGCCCGGTGGGGACGATCGTCACGCCACGTTTGGCGGCCCAGCGCACCGCGTCGTGCGGCAGATCGCCGGCCCCGGTGCCGATGTCGAGCAGCGTCAGCGTGCGGCCCGCATCACCGGCGTCGAGGAGTCGGCGCAGGCCGGCGCGCATCGCGAGCCGCCCGCCGAACCAGCGATTGCTGCGGGCAATGTCGACCAGCATCCGCTCGACCAGCGCCGGTGGCGTCGTGGGGTCGTCCAGCGCTTCGTGGCCGACCGGCGAGAGGGTGAGCGTGGCCGGCACCTAGAGGGTGTCGGGCTCGGTGTAGCCGCCGCGATAGTAGAGCAACGGCCGACCGTGCTCCGCCGCCGTGCCACCCACCACCTGCCCGATGATCAGCGTGTGGTCGCCCGCCTCGACGGTGTTGACGCGTTCGCAGCAGATGTGGGCCAGCGCGCCGTCGAGCAGAATGCGGCCGAGCGCATCGGGGGCGAAGCCGATCCCCTCGAAGCGATCGGGGTTGCCCGAGGCGAAGCGCCGCGACAACGACTCCTGGTGCGACTCGAGGATGTTGATGGTGTAGTGCGTGGTGCCGAGCAGCACCTCGTGCATCGACGCCGCGTGGTCGATCGCCAGCAGCACCAGCGGCGGTTCGAGCGAGACCGAGGTGAAGGAATTCACCGTCATCCCCGCCGGCCGCCCCTCGGCGTCGCGCGCGGTGACCACGGCGATCCCGGTGGCGAAGCGACCGCAGAGTTGACGGAAATCGTAGCCATCCATACGAGGGACCTTTCGAGAAGCGAGAAGCGAGAAGCGAGAAGCGAAGAACGTGACACGTGAAACGTGAAACGGGCGGTACGAACGTTTCACCACTCACGTCTTACGACCTACGACTTACGACTTACGACCGTCCCCTAAACCACCATCCGCCCCAAAAACCACGGATTCACCACCCGCCACGGCGAGACGAAATCTCCCGTCACGCCGATCAGCGTATCGGCCATCCCGCGGCGGTCGAGGCGTGCCACGGCCCGGTCGAAGAGTCGTGGTGACAACATGGCGTACCCGATCAGGCGCTCGACGATCCACTTGCCGAGGAAGGCGCGGCGGCGGGCATGGCGATAGCTCGCGAGTCGCCCTGCGGTGACTGGTCCGCTCGCCCTGAGCGCCTCGTCGAGCGTCTCGGCGGCGAACGCCGCGCCGGCGAGTGCGCTGCAGACCCCTTCGCCGGTGAACGGGTCGAAGAAGTCGGCGGCGTCGCCAACGAGCAGCAGCCCATCGGCGGTGCTCCGGCGCGACGACGCGGCGAACGGTCCGGTGACCATCACCTCGCGCACGGTGCGCGCAGGATCGACACGACCGTGCACGCCGGGGAGTTGTTCGAGCTGCCGATGGAAGAAGGCGGCGGCGTCGCCGCGTGCCTGCGCCGCCAGCGCCGCGGGAACGACCAGTGCCACGTTGGCGATGCCATGGCCCAAAGGATTGAGTCCGACGTAGCCCGTCTTTCCGACATGCATTTCGGCGACGCGGCCGAGGCCGGTGACGCCCTCGACATGCGCGACGAACGCCACCCGCTTGAGCCATCCCTGCCGATGCAGCCCGGCCTGTCGGGCCACGACGCTGCGCAGGCCATCGGCGCCGACGACGCAGCGCGCCTGGACGTCGTGGCGTGCGCCCGCTGCATCCTCGAGGGTGACGGTCCGTCCATGGGCGTTCATGCCAGAGAGGACGCGCAACGTCGTCTCTTCGTGCACCGTCACCCCCGCGACGCGCGCGGCGTCGAGGAGCGTGGCGTCGAGGATGCGGCGCGGCATCGCCAGGCCGGTCGCTCGAAAGGGGGAGCCGCCGGCATCGGCGAAGCGGCCGATCAACGACGCACCGTGCGCGGCACGGACCCGCGTCCCTTCGAGCGCGGTGCCGCCGTGCGCGTCGAGCGCGTCGAGGACGCCAAGCGTCGCGAGGTGCCGCACGGTCTCGGGGGAGAGGTATTCGGAACAGGCCTTCTCGCGCGGAAAACGGGCGCGGTCGATCAGCGTCACGGCGTGGCCGGCGCGGGCGAGGTGAATCGCGGTGGCGCTTCCGGCCGGGCCTGCGCCGACGATCACCACACCGGCACGCTCAGCCACTCGACGGCCCTTCCGCGAGGAGCGCGGCAATGCGCGCGCGCAGCGCATCCGGGCACTCGGTGCCCGCGCCCAGCCGCTGCAGGCGGCTCCGGAAGGCCTGCTCGTACCGGCCGATCTGGGTGCAGTGCCGACAGCGGGTCAGGTGGCCCTGCATCCGCTCGACGCTCTCCACTGGCAACTCGCCGCGCAGGAAGGCGTCGAGTTCGGCGAGCGCGTCGGTGCAATTCAATTCCGGGTCGCTCATGGGGTCGGCTCCGTGGGGCGGATCAGTCCGCTCTCTTCCGCATAACGCCGCAACTGCCCCTGCAGGATCCGTCGGGCGCGGAAGATCCGCGACTTCACGGTCCCGAGCGGGATGCCGAGGGCCTCGGCGACTTCGGCGTAGGGCATCCCTTCCAGGTCACTCAGCACCACCACCTCGCGGAACTCCTCGGGGAGTTGGTCGAGTGCCGCCAGGACCTCGTCGTCCACCAGCTCGGCGAAGAAGCGCCCTTCGGGGTCCGGGTCGGCCAGGTCGGGCAGCTCCGGGATCGCCTCGACATCGACTGGCTGGGCCCCGCGCCGGGCGCTGCGCCAGCCGGTGATGAACTGGTTGCGGAGGATGGTCACCAGCCAGGCGCGCGCGTTGCTACCGGGGCGGAAGGAGCCCCAGGCCCGCAACGCGCGGAGCATGGTGTCCTGCACCAGATCTTCCGCGGCGGCCGGATTGGTGGTCAGCCGAAGCGCCACCCGGTAGAGGGTGTCGAGGTGGGGCAGGGCTTCGGTTTCGAAGCTGGGCGGGGGGCGCTCAGGGCATGGAAGGCTAGGTGGGTGAGCGGTGAACAGTGACCGGTGAGGGTGAGGGTGAGGGGGTGGTGCATCCCGAGCGTCGCACCCCAGACACTCCAGGTCCCGCCTGGCCGCCGCATCGCCATCACCCCTCACCCCTCACCCTGTTAAGATCGTCGCCAATGCTTTCCTCCGTCCCCGCCCTCCTGCCGCTCTCCCTGTTGGAAGCGGTCCAGAACATCGACACTCCAGCCGACGATGGACTCGGTGCGCTCCAGGATGAGCTCGCTTCGAAGCGCCTCGGCCTCTCGCCCACGGTGGCGGCGCAGGTCGCGCGGTACCGGCAGCGCGCCGTCGACGGCGAGCCGGTGCCGGCCGACGAGGTCCTCGCGGTCTTCCGGCTGGTGGGTCGCCGCCCCGATGCGGGGCTGGTGTATGCCGACGCCGGGCGGCGGGCGGCGCGCTATGCCGCCAAGGAAATCGGCCCCGGGGTGAAGGGGATGTTGGCGGTGGCCCCGGGGAAGCGGACCAAGCTGGCGATCGGGCTGCGGGCGGCGTCGAAGCTGTCGCAGCGCTGGTTGCTGGCGGACCTGCAGCCGGCCGACGGGTTGGCGCGCTGTGAACTGCTCGACTCGTTGCCGATGCAGGCGCGCGAGGATGGGGTGGCGTGTGCCTTCTACACCGCGGCGCTGGCCGAGCTGTTGCGGCTGGTGGCGGGGGTGGAGGGGGCCATGGTGCATCGCAGCTGTCGCGGTCGCGGCGACCGCAGCTGTGTCTGGCTTGCCGCAGAGGCGGGGGGATACCAATGAGCGCGTTGGACACGATCGATCGGGCGATGGTCACGTCGACCCTGGAGCGGCTCGGCGCGGACGGCTGGCTGCTGTTCGACTTTCACGGCTGCAACCCGGTGGCGCAGCGACTGCTGCCCGGCGGCGGGCTGGTCACGCGGCGGACTTTCGTCTGGATTCCGCGGCAGGGGCCGATGGTGGCGATCGTGCACAAGATCGAGATGCAGCCGTTCCTCGGCTTTCCGGGGACGGTGATCCCGTTCGCGCGGCACGCCGAGCTGCAGGCCGCGCTGGAAGGGACATTGCGGGGGAAGCGGGCGGCGATGGAGATCTCGCCGAAGGACGCCGTGCCGTATCTGGACCGGATTCCCTGGGGCGTGGTGGACCTGCTGCAGAGCCTCGGCGTGACGGTGGTGCCGAGCGCCGACTTGGTGACCCGCTTTGCGGCGACGTGGAGCGAGGCCGAGGCGGCGGAGCATATGCAGGCGGCGGAGCTGCTGCGGGAGATCGCGCTCAACGCCTTGCACGGCGCGGTGCGTCGGGCGGGGACGGGGCTGCGCGAATCGGCGCTGCAGCAGGAAGTCGTCGCGGCGATGGAGGGGGCGGGGATGTTCCTCACCACGCATCCGATCGTCGGCTTCGGGCCGAACGCCGCGAACCCGCACTACGAGCCGCGTCCCGGGGCGGACCGTGCGCTCGAGCCTGATCAGGTCGTGCTGCTCGACCTCTGGGGCGGGATGCGCGAGGGGGCGGTCTTCGCGGATCAGACGTGGATGGGCTTCTCGGGAAGTGCCGTGCCCGAGCGGGTGCAGACGGTGTGGACCACGGTGCGCGACGCCCGTGACGCGGCGATCAGCCGGATGCAGGGACTGGCGGCGTCCGGGGCGCCGGTGCAGGGGTATCTGGGCGACCAGGCGGCGCGGCAGGTGATCGAGGCGGCGGGCTTCGGCGAGTATTTCGTGCACCGGACGGGGCACTCGATCGACCGCGACCTGCACGGGTCGGGGCCCCACCTGGACGACTACGAGACGCACGACGACCGCGCGATGCTGCCCGGGACGGGCTGTTCGGTGGAGCCGGGGATCTATCTGCCGGGCGATTTCGGGGTCCGGAGCGAGATCAACCTCTATTGGGGGGCGTCGGGGATCGTGGTGACGCCGGGGGAGCGGCAGGTGGAGCTGATCGTGCCTACTTGAGATCGGTTAATCGATCATCGATGATCGATCATCGATGATCGATACGTAGATCTCAATAAGGGACGGGGCTGTTTCATTCGGTGACCTCCGTAGGCTGGTTGTTCGCAATCTGTTACGCTTGCTTGACACTCGCCCGAAGCGCGGGCATATTCATCTCATCCCGGCACTCAGTCGGGGCTTTCCGATCGTCACAGACAGAGTAGACCCCAGGAACCGCGCGGGTTTCAGGCGTGTTGACGTCACCCCCCAGGTGGCTTCGTGCGCCGCCGGTTCCCCGATCCACGACGCTCCCGTCGTGCGGCATCGGATTCACCGTCTCTCCACGCCAGTGGAGCGACGCAGTACGCGGTCCCAGCGTCGATTGGCGCCGGTGACTGGCACGAAGGAGCGGCATCTCCAGTGTTTACGCCTTCGGAGGACGGTTCAATGACTCAGAATTGTGTGAGAGCCCTCGCCCGCACAGCGCTTGCGCTTGCGGCGGTGGCATTCGGGGCAGGCGCCTCGACCCTTCACGCGCAGGGCTCGACCGGCAAGATCGACGGTCGCGTCAAGGACGCCGCGGGACAACCGCTGGCGGGTGCGCGCGTGATCATCGTCGGGACGGCCTTTACCGCGACGACCAACCAGCAGGGGTACTACTTCTTCAACAGCGTCTCGGCTGGTTCGGTGACGCTGCGGGCGACCTACATCGGCTACAAGTCGTCGCAGGTCGAGAATCTCCGCGTGCTCTCTGGCCAGACGTCCCCCCAGGACATCATCATGGAGCAGAGCGCCGTGAACGTCGGCGACATCACGGTGACGTCGGCGGCGCAGCCGCTGGTGCCGCGTGACCAGGTGGCCACCAAGCAGCTGATCGACGGCGGTTTCGTCGACAAGCTCCCGGTGGACAACGTGTCGCGCGTGCTGCAGCTGCAGCCGGGTGTGACCACCACGAACGGTGGCGGCATCTCGGTCCGCGGTTCGCGGACGGACGAGCAGAACACCTACATCGACGGCGTGCCGGTCCAGAGCGGTGTCCGCTCGGGTGGCGCGTCGGGCGGCTTCTCGGCCGGCATCAGCGTCGTCGCGGTGAACGGCTTCGAAGACGCCTCGATCACCACCGGCGCCGCGTCGGCCGAATTCGGCAACGCGCAGGGCGGTATCGTCGCCATCACCACCAAGACGGGCGGCTCGAAGTTCGCCGGCAACGTCTCGTGGGAAACGGACATGCTGGCGCCGGCCCGCTATCGCGGCGGCTTCAACATGTTCCAGGGCGGCTTCGGCGGTCCGATCAAGGGCGCGCTGACGTTCTACGTCTCCGGTCGTCTCGAAGGCTCGCAGGGCGGCAACCGCGGCTATCAGGCGTGGGAGCTGCCGACCTGGGCGCCGGTCGGGATCGACACGACGTTCACGCTGCCGAAGACCTTCGGCAACGTCCGCTCCGACTCGATTGTGGTCCCGGTCTACCAGTACGCCGTGATCTCGGGCGAGTGCGACAAGATGGACTTCGTCACCAACGCCGCGCTGCAGGCGATGCGCGACAACTACGGCCAGAGCTGCGCCTCGAACTCGTCGCGCAACGGCGGCGTGAACACGCAGTACAACGGCACCGCCAAGCTGAACTACACCTTCGGCGGCGGCTCGCGCATTTCGGCGACCTACCTCCTCTCGGGCAACCAGGCGCGCAATCGCAAGGCTGACGGCTTGACCGCCGGTTCCGAGAACTGGTCAAACGTGGCGACGCTGAACTGGAACCAGCAGCTCATCCGCGGGGCGTCGAAGTCCCTCTCGATCGACGCCTACGCGTCGTACCAGTGGAACTCGTCGTTGGCCGGCCGCATCACCGATGCGTCGGAAGCCGGCAGCCGTGATCCGGCGTTCGGCATCCTGCTCAAGAAGCTTGACTACGTCTACACGGCGGACAACTTCCCGCTCGACTCGACGTTGCTCAAGAACATCCTGAACAACAAGGTGACGAACCGTATCGGTCTCACCGACCGGATCAACACCTCGCAGTACTCCGCCCAGGGCAATTACAACCTGACTCACCAACCAAGGCGTGCCGACAGTCGACGGCATCGGCTACGGTGCCGGCGGCGGTGGCTACGACAACGCCGTCAACTACCAGATCGAGAACCGCAAGGTCTTCAAGGCCAACCTCGACTGGCAGGCCGACCGCTACAACCGGATCAAGTTCGGTGGCGAGTACACCGGCTACGACATTACCGCGTACGGTGGCGGCAACATCTCCACCTATCTCGTGAAGCCGTACCGCTACAACTTCTTCGCCGAAGACCGCATCGACCTGGGCGACGTGATCGTCGTCGGTGGTCTGCGTTATGACTACTTCCTGTCGAACGCACGCCGCTGGAAGGACTTCCCGCGCATCTCGACCGCGCCGGGCTTCACGCCCGACTCGCTCGACAACTTCCTGGTGACCGATCCGTCGCACGATTACATCTCGCCGGCGATCCAGGTGGCCTTCCCCGTCACGGAGAAGACCAACTTCCGCCTCTCGTACCGCCACCAGGCGCAGTCGCCTGACCTCGGCCTCGTCCTGCAGAACTCGCTGACCGACATCGATGCCGGCGGCGCGAACTCCCGTTCGAACTGGGGCGGCGACCTCGACTTCGGCAAGACGATCCTGTTCGAGTTCGGCGTCCGTCATGCCTTCTCGGATGACATGGTCCTCGACCTGGCCGCGTACAACAAGGACAACCTGGCCAACGCGTCGTACCAGTTCTCCTTCCCGGTCGACCCGGTTGGCGGGCAGCCGACGCGTATCTTCCAGGCCCAGAACTCCGACTTCGGCAACACCCGAGGCCTCGACCTCCGCCTCGATCGCCGCATCGGCAACTACGTGAACGGCTCGCTGTCCTATTCCTTCCAGGACACCAAGAGCACCGGCTCGGACCCGACGTCGTACCGGAACTTCTACGAGCCGCTCCCGGGCAACCGCGCGCCGCTCGCGGCCACCACGACGACCTTCTCGCGCCCGCACACGATCGCCGGCTCGTTCCAGGTCACCCTCCCGGCTGACTTCCAGCAGGGCTCGGTGCTCGGTGCCGTCCTGAAGCGCACCGGCTTCTACGCCACCTTCCGTCTCGCCTCGGGTACGCCGTACACACGGTGCGACCCGACGGACCCGGGTTCGATCGGCGTTCGGAGCGGTGGCAGCTGCGCCATCGAGCCGGCGCAGTCGTCCTTCCTTGGCGCGCGTCTCCCGGCGGCGAAGGAGTTCGACCTCCGTGTCACCAAGAACTTCCAGCTCGGCAAGTTCGACATGACCGGCTACCTCGACGGCCGCAACATCCTGAACCTGAAGGTCGTCAACTCGGTGTGGAGCACGACCGGGACGACCACGAACGGTGCCCAGCAGGATCGCGAGTGGAATGCCGACTCGCTGACCTACGCAACCTTCGGCACCCAGAACGGTTTCCGTCGGGTCTCGGATGCCGCCCTGGTCCTGCCGACGACCGACGCGGCCTGCGCCTTGTCGGGCAACGGCACGAACACCACCGGCCCCCAGTGCTTCTACTACCGGAAGTCGGAGCAGCGCTTCGGCAACGGTGACGCGATCTACACGCTCGCGGAGCAGCGCGTCGCGTCGGATAACAACCGGGCGGCAGGCAGGCACATCAGCAATTACGTGGGCGCCGGTCGGCGTCTGCGCTTCGGCCTTGAAGTGAACTTCTGACCCCGGCCGGGGGGAGCGGGCGGTCATCCGACCGTCCGCCCTCTCCGGACGACTATATCAGACGCGAGGAATCAATGCACGCACTGCGTGGTATGCAGAAGATGTTCGTCGGGGCCGCCCTGACGATGTTGGCGCTCGGCCTGGCGCCGAGCACGGCTTCGGCCGGGCCGGCACCGGGGACGAAGCAGCAGCCGTACCGTCTCTTTGCCCGCTCCACGGGATTCATTGCCACCAACCGGGTCTTCTACGGTCTTGGCACGCGTGGTGAAATCGGTGCCGACTCGTCGGGCACCGGCACCACCGCCGGCGGCAACTGGCCGCGTGGCACCCAGAACTCCTACATGTTCAACTCCGGCTTCCAGTTTGCCGGCATCATCCGCGGCACCAAGCCGGCGAATCCGTGGGGTGGCGACACCTCGGCGGCGCTGCTCTTCGACGCCTCCGGTACCCACAAGCACGGCGCCGAGGTCATGCCGATCTACAACGGCCAGAATCCGGCCGACGTCGCCATCTGGCCGGAAGTCGCCAAGGTGCCGCAGGGCGACGAAAGCGAGTTGCTCTACAGCCCGCTCCTTCGCGGCCAGGTGAACGCCTCGCAGGGTGACGTCTACTGGATCTCGTGGGACGGCGACCCGGCGTTCATCGCGCAGCGTCCGCATCCGCTCGGCATTCTGGCCGAGCACCGCGGCGTGGCGTGGAACTACCCGACGGGCAACGAAGACATCCTGTACTTCATCATCACGTACTACAACATGACCTCGCTCGACCCGGCGGCGTATGCCAGCCACCGGCCGGCGATGCGGGACCTGCTCATTGCGCAGGCGCAGAAGTTCCACGCCATGAACAACGCCAAGTTCGGCATCACGTTGCCGACGGCCGGCTACACGATCGACCAGCTGTTTGCGGCCTATGCGGCGGACCCGGACGTCGGTCCTGGCGGCGGCGGCAACTATGCCGGCGTCAACCTGCCGTTCGCGATGGGCTTTGCCTACAAGGGGCGTTCGACCGTCCGGCGCCTGGGTCTACGATCCGTCGATCTTTGCCCCGCCGTTCTTCCAGGGCATCGGCTTCGTCGGGATGAAGTACCTCAAGGGCCCCGAGGGTCCGGGCGAAATTCAGCTCTTCTCGAACACCTGTAACGGCGGCTGCTTGCCCGACCCGGGCCAGGCCAAGCAGGTGTGGCGCTACCTCGCCGGCAAGAACGACGTCAACGTCGGCGACCAGGCTTGCACGATCAATGCGCCGGAAATCAATCACGTTTGCTTCGTGTTCACGGGGACCCCGGGCGTCGACATCCGGATGTTCGAATCCGCCAAGTCGTCCTCGCTGGCCCCGGGCGCTTCCGCCTCGGTCGTCATCGCGTTCGTCCACGCGGCGCCGGTCCTGATCCCCGGCTTCGCGCCGACGACCTCCACGTCAATCACGCCGGGCATCCCGACGCTGACGGCCTCGGTCGACTCGATGACCAAGTACAACGGCGCCAACAAGGTCGACTCGATCGCCGGTTTCCTCGGCTACTCAGACCTCCCGCCGTTCGGCAACAGCGATGGCATCCCGCAGCAGGGTGAGTTCTCGGGTTCGCCCGAACTCCCTCTACGGCAAGGCGCTCGTGGCGCAGACGGTGTTCGACGCCAAGTTCCTCCTCCCGTTCTCGCCGGAGCCGCCGGAGTTCTTCCTGATCCCGGGCGACGCCCAGGTGACGATCCTGTGGAAGCCGTCGGTCTCCGAGACCACGGGTGACCCGTACTTTGCGGTCGCCGGTTCGGCCACGACGACGGGGCCTGGCGGCACCGTCGCGAACAACCTGTACGACCCGAACTACCGCCGCTTCGACGTCGAAGGCTACCGCCTCTATCGCGGCCGCCTCGACGGCCCGGGGTCGCTCAAGCTGCTGAAGCAGTGGGACTACAACAACACGACCTTCAAGGACTTCGGCGGCCTCGTCATCGAGGGCGGCAACCTCGGTGACGCGGTCAACTGCGCTCCGGAAATCGGAGTCATGACCGCCTGCCGTGCGGCGTTCACGCCGATCACGCCGGGCGTCACCTCGACGGTCTCGTTCACCTACGACCTCGTCGGTCCGCTGGTCCAGGTCAACTACGGCGGTCGCGACAAGTTGGCCACCGGCGGCGTCGTGCTGAACCCGGGCGCGGCCGACTCGGCGCTGACCCGTGACGGCTTCCCGCAGCTGTCGAACAGCGGCGTGCCGTTCGTCTACACCGACACCGACGTCCGGAACGGCGTGCGCTACTACTACGCCGTCACGGCCTTCGACGTGAACTCCCTCCGATCGGCGCCCTCCTCGCTGGAGTCGGCGAAGATTTCGAAGCAGATCGTCGTTGGCGCGCCGGCCTCGAACGTCACGAGCAGTGGCAATGTCACGATCCTTGGTCCCTTCGGCCGGGGCGCCGCTGCGCTCAACGACCCGACGGCACCGACGATCGACCCGGCGACCGGCAAGTTCAGCAAGAAGTTCCAGCCGTCGAACGCGCTCTCGATCTCCCTCGGGGCGTTCGTCACGCAGGTGCTGAAGGCCGGCGAAGTTGCGGTTCGCCTCGACTCGATCAACCTGCTGTCGTCCTCGTCGGGTGCGTCGGGCAATGCCGATGCGCTCCAGTTCTTCTCGGTGATCGGGCCGACGGGTACCACCAAGATTTCCATTCCCGTCTCGATTGACCAGGCGAGCTACACCGAGCGTACCGTCACCGGTTCGTTCCTCGCGCTCGAGGCAGATCCCGACCTGGCCGGCGAATACGGCGGCGGCGCCGGGTACAACATCCCGGGCGGTTACACCCTGCACACGCAGGCGGGCTATATGACTGGCGTGAAGGGCCGTGGCTGCGTGAACGGTTCCGCCTCGACGGTCTTCGGCACCGGCCGTCAGTGCGACTACAACGGGCCACGCTGGTTCATCGGGGACAACGAGACCAAGTCCAACCCGAACAGCGCCAACCCGGGCAATTTCAACTTCGGGAATGCCGTCACGCAGGCCCACCTCAACAACGTTGGTGAGCTCGCGGGCGTGGCGAACATGTACATGCCACTCGAGTATGAGAACATCACCTCGGCGCACCGTGACATCGCGAACTCGCTGTCGCCGTTCCAGACTGCCGCGGATGTCCGCGTCTACTGGGGTGCCGCCGGCAAGATCGACTCGGTCATTGACCTGACGCACAACGTGGTGGTGCCGTTCTCCACGAACATTGGCGCCTCCTGGGGCATCTTGAACTCTGGCGTCACCGGGCACGACAACCGCCCGGAGCACAGCTTCACGGACTTCGGCTGCGTCATGCCGCTGAAGCCGACCGCCGCCTGGCAGGCCAACGCGCCGTGCACCGGCGCCACGGTCCAGCTGGTCAACACGGCGATTCCCGGTCCGGTGGTCATCGCGACCGGCGCGAGCCCGACGTTCACCACGCTCCGCACCGCCACGGCGCAGCCCAACGCCGGATTCGGTCTCTACCTCAAGGGCCACATGTACACGGTGGAACTTGCGGGCGGTGCGCTCCCGGCGTCCGGCACGCAGTGGACGGTCCGCGACTACATCGGCGGCGTCCGCGGCGGCAACGGCAATGCCGGCCAGTACGGTAATTACGCCTTCACCTCCGCGGCCTTCCGCCCCTTCACGGCGGTTGGTGCCTCGATGAAGTTCCAGTTCACCGTGACCAACTCGGTCGACGCGGTGACGGATGAGGCGCTGGCCAAGGTGCACACCGTTCCAGATCCGTACTATGTGACCTCCGCGTTCGACCGTCAGGTCGTCTCGAAGGTGATCAATTTCGTGAACGTGCCGACCGGCGCCCGGATTCGCATCTACACCACCAGTGGCATCCTGGTGCGGATCCTTGACGCCGCTGCGGATGCCCAGACCGGCACCGTGACGTGGGACGTGCGAAACCGCTCCAACCAGTTCGTGGCCTCGGGTGTGTACTTCTATCACATCGAAGCTGAAGGGAAGAGCAGGGTTGGCCGGTTGACGGTCGTCAACTTCGCCCAGTAGCGGTCGCCCGTAGGAACCACTGCCCGTCACGGGCAACCGATTCACTCGAGGTGTGGTGGCCAGCTCAGGCCGGCCACCGCACCACAGGAGACGAGACCAGATGATCCGGCATTCCGTCGCACGCGTTGTTGCCCTCACCCTGTTGGCTGCCACCCCCGCCGTTGTCGGGGCCCAGTCGACCGCGGTCAAGCGCGACAACACCGGCTACGGCACCACGGCCGCCGAGTTCCTCCTCATCGGAGCGAACGCACGCGGTATGGCACTCGGCGGCGGCTACCTGCCGCTGGCGACTGACCTTGGTGCCTTGTACGCCAACCCGGGTGCCCTCGCGCTGCTCAAGCGCGCTGGCGTCCAGGGATCGCAGTTGAACTATGTCGCCGACACCAAGCTGAACTGGGGCGGCGTCGCCACCCCGTACGGCGGCGGCTCGGGCGCCATCGGCTTCTCGATCGGGAGCTTCGGCTTCTCCGACCAGCCGGTGTACACCCCGCAGCAGCCGAACGGCACCGGCGAGTTCTACAGCGTCTCCGAGACCTACGCGGCCATGACCGTCGCGAAGAACTTCTCGGACCGCTTCTCCGTCGGCATCACCGCCAAGGGGGTCTTTGACCGCCTCGGTCAGGTGAGCGGCAACGCGTTCGCCGTCGACTTCGGCACGCACTTCCACTCGCAGCTCGCCGGCAAGCCGATTCGCTTCGCCTTCGCGCTGACCAACCTCGGCACCAACCTCACGTACAAGGGCGACCCGTTGAAGGTCACCTCGGTGCGCGACACCCTCCCGGGTGACGGTGACGTTCCGAGTGGTCCGGTGGCGTCGACGCGGCTGACCTCGCCGTTCTCGTTGCCGACCAAGTTCGCCGTCGGCTTGGCCTACGATTTCATCTCGACCTCGGACGCGCGCCTCACGGTGACGTCGGAGTTCAACCAGATGCGGTCGAACAAGGCCTCGTTCTCGGCCGGTGGCGAGTTTGCCGCCGAGCGGGTCGGTGGCTCGCCGTTCGGGGTCGCAGTCCGCGGCTCCTACACGTCGAACCCGTCGCTGGCCTATTCCTCGGCTGGCGTCGCCTTCGAGAAGCAGACCGATGACAAGTCGGCCGGTCTGGCGCTCGGTGGCGGTGTGTCGCTGGCCTCGCGCGGCGGCTTCGCGCTCGGCTTCGACTACGCCTGGAAGAAGATGGGCGCCCTGGGCGACGTCTCCTTCTTCACCGTTTCGTTGGGCTGGTAATCATGCGGCTCGAGCTCGTTCGGCAGGCTGACCTTTCCGGCGCCCTGGGGGTGGCACGGTGTTGAACGCCGTCGTCATGCTCGCGGCGCTGGCTGCCGGTGGAAGCGCCTCACAGCGCGACCAGGGGCTCGAGCTGGGAGTGACCCGATTCTTCCTCCCGGCCTCGGGGGAGACGCAAGTCCTCACCCAGGCCGGGGTGCCGTACCTCTTTGCGTCCGCGATCGGCTCGGGCGCCGACGCCCACGTCACCTACACGGTGACGGTCAAGGTGGTCGATGATCGCGGCACGGTACTGACCAGCGAGTCGTTCCAGCGGAGCGCGCCAGCGATGGCGCGGATCCCCGGCGCCGCTGGAGTGGAAAATTTCCGGTTCCTGCTCAAGCCCGGCACGTTCGTGATGCATGTGTCGGCCCGGGACTCGTTGACCGGGAAGACGATTGCCGATTCCGTGCGACTCGAGGCCTACGCCTCGGCGCCCACGGCGTCGGATCTGATGCTCGCGAACGAGATGCGACAAATGCCGGCAGGTGACACGACCTCGATGCCTGGGGAAGTCGCACGCGGCAATTACCGGATTCGCACCGCCCCGATGCTCCGGGTGGACATCGTCAACTCGAACATGGCGTACATGCTCGAGGCCTATTCCGCCACGGAGACCCACGGCGAACTTCGCCTGGCAATCCGGAAGCGGGATGGCACGACGGTGGCCGATCTTCCCCCGACGCGTCAGACCATTCCCGCCGGTGGCGGGCTGTTCAAGGGGCAGTTCTCGGTCGAAGGGTTGCCGGACGGCGACTACCTGATGCATGCCACCCTCGCGGTGGCCGGCAAGACGGTAACGATGCAGACGCCGTTCGTCGTCTCGCCCGCCGAGGAGGCCTTGAAGCGCAGCGTGGCGATCAGTCAGGCGAATCGTGGCACCGACGAGGGCTACTTCAATGCCCTCCCGGATGATTCGCTCGACGCGGCCGCCGAGGTCCTGTTCCTGACCGGCGCCCCGTCTCGCGAGCTGAACGTCTACAAGCAGGATATGTCGATGGCCGCGAAGCGTCGCTTCCTGATCGATTTCTGGTCGAGTCGCGACAAGAACAAGGCCACCGTGAACAATGAAGACCGCATCGCCTTCTACCAGGCCGTCGCCAACGTCAACCAGAAGTATGGCGAGCGCGGGCGGGTGGGTTGGAAGACCGATCGTGGTCGTGTTGCAGTGAAGTTCGGATCGCCGCCCAGTGAAATCCTGGCGCGACCGTCCGATGGCCGGGCGCCGCCGTATGAAGTGTGGCGCTACACGGTTGGCAAGCCGATCTGGTTCATTTTTGCCGACCGAGGCAACCAGGGCAACTTCATTCTGTTGAAGTCGAACGAGTTCCGGGAACCGGGATCCGCAGCCAACTGGCTGGAAATCCTGACTCCCGAAGTTGCCGACGAGATTGGCCGCTGGCTTGGCGTCAACCTCTCGAATGTGCCCTGAGTCTGGGCGCCACCATGTTCACCGATGAGTGCCCGAAGCACTCCGCTCTCTCCTGAGGAGTTTGACTATGAAGAAGATGGTTCGTGGGGCGATCGCCATCCTCGCGCTCTCGGGTCTGTCAGGATGCGTTGACGACCCCCTTCTCGACCTGAATACCGAACCCGTCGAAGTGCGGGCCAACCCGATCGTGCTGAACGTGAAGCAGGGGGACTCGTCGGCCGTGCTGCTCCGACTGATCAACCCGCTGAACAACGGCGTGCGGACGAGCTTCACGATCTCGGGCGCCGGGGCTGGCATCGCCGTCCACTACGATCCCCTCTACCGCCCCGAATATGTTGACGGCTCGGATACGCTGATTGTGCCGCTCGACAAGTCGCAACAGCGCTACTTCGTCCTCGGCGTGACGCCGGGTGAGTACACCTACACTGCGACGGCGGGCGGCCTCTCGGGGACCTTCAAGGTCCGCGTCGAACCGACCAACCTCGGCGCGGCCCTCTCGCGCACGACCGGCGTCGCCGGCGACGAGGTCACCATCACGGCGCCGAATGCCACCCGCTTCACCCAGACTGCCACGGTGACCTTCGCGACCGGTTCCAAC
Organism: Gemmatimonadota bacterium; assembly: GCA_016720805.1. Classification (NCBI taxonomy): domain Bacteria; kingdom Pseudomonadati; phylum Gemmatimonadota; species Gemmatimonadota bacterium. Next base: position 73,188 of record JADKJZ010000008.1, read on the forward strand.
GCGATCTCCTCGCGCTCGGCTGACGGCAAGACGATCAAGGTCCTGGTCGGCCCCGGCGTGACCGGTGCCGCGACGGTCGCTGGCGTCACGATGGATTACCTGACGGCAGCGGGCAACCTGACGCTTGCCTCGACCAACACGATGACCACCCCGGCGCTCCTGGCGGCCCCGACCACGTTGTCATCCGCCACGCCGAACATCGGCGCGCCGGTCACCGTCACGCTGGGCGGCTCAGTCCGCTTCCGCCGCGATGGCAAGGTCTTGATTGGCGGCGTGGAGGCCGGGATCACCGCTCTCAGCGCCGACTCTTCGACCGCGACGATCGTCCCTGCCTTGGGTTCGAGTGGCGATGTGACCTACACGGGAGTCGCCCTCTCATTCTTGAGCTCGGTCGCGCTCGCCCTGCCATCTGACGGCAAGACGATCGTTCCGACGGCCACATTCGGCGGCCCGACCTATGCCGGCGCGGATGCCTTTGCGACGGCTCCGACGGTCGTCTTGCCGACCGTGATCGGGCAGAGCCTGGTGACCACCGACAACGGCTCGACCTGGGGCACGCCGTCGCAGTGCACCGCCCTCGGTCTGGACAACTGCCGCATCTACAAGATCGTTGTGCCGGCCGGCCAGACGTTCGACGTGCTCGGTCGCTGGAACTCCGATGCGGACATGGGCATTGTGCGGTTCACCTCGACATTCACTGGCGCCTATGTCGCTGACAATTTGGGCCAGGACGCCAGCCGGTCGGAGCATGGCGCCCTGACCAACCTGACCGCCGGGACGTACTACATCGGTACGGGTTGGTTCGATTACGGCACTCCGCCGCTGCCGTCGATCGTCCAGCTGATCATCAAGCGGACGAACTAGGCGGACGATCACCAAAGACAGTAGGAATCGCCCCCGTCCGGGACATCGGACGGGGGCGATTTCGTTGGGGGGAGGAGCGATACCCGGCGCCGTCATCCCGAGCGGAGCGAGGGACCTGCGTGATAGCGAATGGGCCAAGGCCTGGCCCATCCCTGACTACGCAGGTCCCTCGCTCCGCTCGGGATGACACCAATCGCAGCCCGTTCGCCGTTCGCTATTCGCCGTTCGCGGTCACCCCTGCTGCTTCAACGCCGCCAACGCCTCCGCCAGGTTCTCCCCGCCGCGCCACTGCATCTGGAAGAGCCGCGCGTAGATGCCGCCGCGCCGCAGCAGCTCGGCGTGCGTCCCTTCCTCGACGATCTTGCCGGCGTCCAGCACGACCAGCCGGTCGGCGCGCTGCACCGTGCTGAGCCGGTGGGCGATGATCAGCGTGGTGCGCCCCACCAGTAGCCGTTCAAGCGCCATCTCGACCAACCGCTCGCTCTCGTTGTCCAGCGAGGACGTCGCCTCGTCGAGCACCAGCACCGCCGGGTCCTTGAGCACGGCCCGCGCGATCGCAATTCGCTGCCGCTGGCCGCCAGAGAGCTTGACGCCCCGTTCGCCGACCACGGTGTCGTATTGCTCGGGCAGGTTCACGATGAATTCGTGGGCATTGGCCACCTGGGCCGCCGCCACAACGTCTTCTGCCGAGGCGTCGGGGCGGGCATAGGCAATGTTCTCGCGCACGGTGCCGCTGAAGAGCGCCGGCTCCTGCGGGACGATGCCGATGGCGTGGCGGAGGTCGGCGAGCGTGAGGTCGCGAATGTCGATCCCGTCGAGACGGATCGCACCGCCGTCGACGTCCCAGAAGCGGGGCAGCAGCGATGCCAAAGTGGTCTTGCCGGCGCCTGAGGGGCCCACCACCGCCACGACCTCGCCCGGGGCAATGCGCAACGTCAGGCCCTGGATGGTCGGCTCTGCCGCGTCCGCCCTGTAGGCAAAGGTGACGTCGTCGAAGGTCACCGCCCCGCGCACCGGGTGGGGCAGCGGGACAGGGATCGGCGGGTCGGCCACCGGCGAGACGGTCTCGAGCAGCTCGAAGACCCGCTGCGCCGCACCCACGGCCTCCTGGTACGCCGAGAAGAAGGTCGCGAGCGCGCCAAAAGCGGCCGCGATGCTCACGGTGTAGAGGAGGAAGGAGACCATCTGGCCAGGGGTGAGCTGGCCCGAGAGAACCAGCCGCCCGCCCATCCAGAGTACCGCCGTCACCGCGGAGAAGGTGGTGAAGGTGATCACGCCGAAGAAGGTGGCGCGCACCCGCGCACGGTGCAGGGACGCCGTCACCACCCGCCCGACGCGCGTGGCGAAGCGCTCGCGCTCGTACGGCTCCTGCGCAAATCCCTGCACCACCCTGATCTGACCGAACGCCTCCTCGGCGAGTGCGGTCGAGTCGGCCAGCTGGTCTTGCACCGACGTGGTGATCGACTTGAGCCGCTTGCCGAAGATCAGCGCCGAGAGGGCCACGATCGGCACCACGCCGACAGCGGTCAGCATCAGCTTCGGCTGCATCCAGGTGAGGATGACCACGCCACCGACCAGTGCCAGCAGCTGCCTGGTGAAGTCGGCGAGCTGGTGCGAGAGAATTCCCTGCAGCAGACCGATGTCGACGGTGAGTCGCGAGGTCAGCTCGCCGGTGCGTCGGTCGGCGAAGAAGCCGGGCGGCATCTCCAGCAGCTTGCCGAAGAGCTCACGGCGCAGGCCGGCCACGGCGCGTTCACCGGTGGCCGAGAGGAAGTAGGTCTGGATGTAGTTGAGGACGGCGGTGGTCGCGAAGATGGCGAGGAGGCCGAGGGCGATCTGATCAAGCAGGTGGCGATCGTGGCGCTCGAACGCGGCGTCGAGGAGGTAGCGGACCACCAGCGGGAAGGAGAGCGCCAGACACGACGACAGCAACAGTGTGACCCCTGCGATCAGCAATCCGCGCCGATACGGCCGCACCCTCGGCCAGAGCCGGAGGAGCGGCTTGGGCGATGGGGGGCCCTTCCGCGGGGCGCTCAGCTCAGTGGTCGGTGTGGGCGCCGGACGCCGCGGGCGGCATCGGGAGTCAGTGGCGTGGCGCTGCCGAGCTGGATCTCCTGCGCCTGAATCGCGCGGTGGCCGAACGGCACCCAGCGATCGACGGCCATGGCGACGAAGAGCAGCGCCAGGTAGGAGAGCGAATACTTGTAGAGGCGCCAGGTCGTCGGGGTGACCCCCTCTTCCTTGGCGATCACCCAGCAGAGCTGGAGGAAGCGGGCGCCGAGCAGGGTGGCGGCCACGCCGTAGAAGAGCCCCTGGATGCCCACCACGGCCGGCATCAGCGTGAAGGGGATCAGCATCAGGGTGTAGAGCAGCATCTGCCGCTTCGTCTCGGGGACGCCGTGCACGTTCGGCATCATCGGGATCCCGGCGTTGCCGTAGTCGCGCTGCTTGTTGAGGGCCAGCGCCCAGAAATGCGGCGGGGTCCAGTAGAAGACGATCGCGAAGAGGTAGAGCGCGCCGAGGTCCACCGACCCGGTCATCGCGGCCCAGCCGACCAACGGCGGGAAGGCGCCGGCGGCCCCACCGATCACGATGTTCTGCGGCGACGAGCGCTTGAGCCACACCGTGTAGATGAAGACGTAGAAGAGCAGGCCGGCGAGCGCGAGCCAGGCCGAGAGCGGATTGACGAAGGTCCAGAAGAGCGTGAAGGCGACGGCGCCGAGGGTGATGCCGAAGAGGAGGGCGGCGTTGGCCGGCATCCGACCGGACGGGACCGGGCGCAGCTTGGTCCGCGTCATCCGGTCGTCGATGTCCCGATCGAACCACATGTTGATCGCGTTGGCGCCGCCGGCCATCAGGTACCCCGCCAGCGTGACCCAGCCGATCAGCGCCCAGCCCGGCATGCCGGCGGGGGTGATGAACATCGGGGCGATGGTGGTGACCAGCAGCAGCGAGATGATCCGCGGCTTGGTCAGGGTGACGAGGTCCGCCAGCAGGGAGGGCTGGGGCAGGGCCACGGCGTTGGGGGCAGCGTCAGTCATGGATCTATTGTTCCTCACGGTCGTCGCCCCTAGGCGCGACGGCCTCATGGTGTCAGTTTTCCAACCGGGCAATCTACCCCGCCGTCGGACCCCCCTCAAGGAATTCCCCCATGGACGAGCGCCTGCCGCGTCATCTTGGCCTCTGGAGTGCCGCCGCCGTCCTGGTGGGGACGACGATCGGGAGCGGGATCTTCCGCGTGCCGCGGGAAGTCGCGGCCGCCCTGGGCGATCCGAAGGCGATGCTGCTGATCTGGGTCGTGGGTGGCATCGTCACCCTGACGGGGGCGCTGACGATCGCCGAACTGGCAGCGGCCTACCCGCGCTCGGGGGGGATCTTTGCCTACATCCTCGAGGCCTTCGGGCCGTTGCCGGCCTTCCTCTACGGCTGGGCCGAGTTGACGGTGATCCGCGCGGCGGCGATCGGCGGGATCTCGCTGGTCTTCGCCACCTACCTGGGGGAGTTCTTCCCGCTGGATGACCGCCAGGAGCGCTGGGTGGCCTCCGGGGTCATTCTGCTGATCGCCTTGCTCAACTATCTGGGGGTGGGGCTGGCGTCGCTCCTGATGAACGTCACCACCATCCTCAAGTACGGCGCGATGCTCGGGCTGGGGCTGTTCGCCTTCACGGTGGGTGGCGGGACGGTGGCCAACTTCGTGACCCCCTCCCCGGCCGCCACGGTGACCCTCTCCACCATGCTGACGGCGCTGGTCCCGATCATGTGGACCTACGATGGCTGGTCCAACCTCTCCTTCATCGGCGGCGAGGTAAAGGAGCCAGGGCGGAACCTCCCGAGGGCGCTGATCCTCGGCACGGTGGCGATCGTGGCGATCTATCTCTTCGTGAACGCGGCCTACCTCTACATGATCCCGGCTGCCGAGATGGCCACGATCCAGCGAGTGGCGTCCGAGACGGCCTCCCGGATTGCGCTCTTTGGGGGGGCCGGGGCGGCGATCATCTCCGGGGTGGTGATGATCTCGTGCTTCGGCTCGGTCAATGGCTCGGTGATGACCGGCCCGCGGATCTTCTTCGCGATGAGCGAGCAGAAGCTGATCTTCCCGGTGATTGCCCGGGTCTCGCCCCGCTTCCAGACCCCCTCGGTGGCGATCTGGCTGACGGCGGCGCTTGGCGTCACCTATGTCATGCAGAACTCGTTTGCCGAACTGGCCGACCGCTTCGTGCTGGGGTCGTGGCCGTTCTACGCGATGGCGGTGGCGGGGGTCTTCGTGCTCCGGAAGCGGAGCCCGGACGTGGAGCGGCCCTACCGGACCCTGGGCTACCCGCTGACCCCGGCGATCTTCCTGCTGGCCTCGCTCGGGATGGTGGCCAACGCGCTGCTGTCGAATCCGGCCCAGAATGGGGTGACCTTCGGGATCATATTGGTGGGGGTGCCGGTGTATTTCGTGTGGCGGCGGTTTGGGGGGCCAGGGAGGGCGTGAGTGGTGGGGGGGGCCCCCTCCCCTCCCCCTCCACCTCTGTCATTCCCCTGCCTGACCCGTGACCCCCCTTGGGGGCGTTGCTTGCGCGACCTCCGATCGGGAACGACATTTCGCCTGCCGCTTTTGGGGGTGCCGGGTCCCTGACCCGGGCCCCTGCGACGGCCCCTCTTTTCCGCAATTCTTCAGGAGCAACGATGCAACGCTTTCTTCGTTTGGCACTGGCAGTGTCGAGCGCGATCGTCGCCATGCTGGCGCTGCCGACGGTCGGCCGCGCGCAGGGTGTCACGACGGGCGGTATTGCCGGTACGGTGATGGACTCGGCCGGCGGAGTGCTGGCTGGCGCGACGGTCCGGATCACCAGCCCGTCGACCGGCTTCGTGCGGGTCACGACGACGCGCGAGAACGGTCGCTATGTCGTCACCGGTCTCGAGACCGGCGTCTACCGTGTCGCGGTGGCCGCGATCGGCTTCGGCCCGCAGGCCCGCGAAGGGATCCGGGTGCTCCTCTCGCAGACGGCCCGTGCCGACTTCCTGATGGGCCGCCAGGCGGTGACGCTGCAGGAAATCGTCACCACGGCCACGGCTGCCAGCTCCGAGTTCGCCCCGACGCGGACCGGTGCGCAGACCTTCATCTCCGACTCCTCGGTGCGGCGCCTGCCGACGCTGAACCGGCAGCTGCAGGACTTCGTCCGGTTGACGCCGCAGGTGGTGACCAACCCGGCGCCCGCCAACGCGGGTGAAGTGTCGATCGCCGGCCAGAATTACCGTTACAACGCGATCCAGGTCGACGGCACCACGCAGAACGACAAGTTCGGCCTCTCCGACACCGGCGAGCTCGGTGGCCAGGCCAACGGCCGCGGCATCTCGCTCGAGGCGGTCAAGGAGTATCAGGTCGTCGTCTCGCCGTACAACGTGACCCAGGGCGGCTTCACCGGCGGCTTGATCAGCGCCGTGACCAAGAACGGCACCAACAAGTTCGCTGGCACCGGCTTCTACACGACCCGCAACCAGGACCTGGTGCCGAACGTGCCGCTCTATGCCGGCGCCAAGTTCCTCCGCCGGCAGTACGGCGGCTCGCTCGGCGGCCCGATCATCAAGGACAAGCTCCACTTCTTCGCCGCCGCGGAAGGCAACACCAGCAACCAGCCCGCGTTCGGCCCGTACATCGGCCAGCCGCAGGACGCCGGCCAGCAGCTGCGCGTCGACCAGGCGCTGGTGGATCGCTTCAATGCGGCGCTGGCGCAGTACGGGATCCAGGGTGGTTCGGGTGGGCAAGAGTTCAACAAGAACCCGATCACCAACCTCGTCGGCCGCCTCGACTGGGCGGTGTCCTCGAAGAACCGCGTGGTGCTCCGCGGCATCTACAACAAGTCGCAGGGCGATGACTTCTCGCGGTCGGCCTCGACGTTCACGCTCTCGTCGAACCGCTTCAAGCGCGACGAGTGGTCGTCGTCGATCACCGGCCAGTTCTTCTCGAACTTCAACAACGGCGCGACCAACGAATTGCAGCTCGGCGTGATCCGCCAGCGCTTTGCCCGCGTCTTCGACAACATCGGCCCGCAGGTCACGGTCACCAACATCCCGTCGCCGGTGGTTGCCGGTGCGCTGGTGGCGCTCCGTGCCGGTCCGGACTCGAACTCGCACATCAACCAGCTCGACCAGGACGTGCTCGAGTTCCGCAATGACTTCACCATCCCGGTGGGCAACGGCCACCTCGTGACGCTCGGCGCCCGCGCCGAGGTCTACAAGATCCGGAACGCCTTCTGGCAGAACGCCTTCGGCTCGTGGCGCTTCGAGTCGCTCGAGGCGCTCGAGGCCGGGACGCCGTTCGCGTACGGCGTCGGCGTCGGTCGTGGCGACCCGATTGCCCGCTTCACGACCTCGAACCTCTCGTTCTACCTGCAGGACCAGTGGACGGTGAATCCGTCGCTGACGCTGACCTACGGCGTCCGCGCGGAAGTGCCGCGCTTCAAGGACAAGCCGACGGTGCTCGAGGCTGCCTTCACGGACTTCGGCCGCAAGACCGACGAGATCCCGACCAACACCAACATCAATCCGCGCCTCGGCTTCAACCTGACCCCTGGCGGCTCGGACGGGAAGACCCAGTTCCGCGGCGGCGTCGGCTTCTTCTCCGGCACCCCGTCGTACGTCTGGATGTCGAACCTCTACACCGCCAACGGCAACAGCGGCATCGCCCAGTTCACCTGCCCGCAGGCGATTGCGCCGGCCTTCACGACGGAAAACGTCCTGAACGCCCCGCAGGTCTGCGCGAACGGCTCGGGCCCGGGCGTCGGCACCACCATCGGCACGATCAACACGGTCAACCCGAACTACAAGCAGCCGCAGGTGGTCCGTGCGACCTTCGGCATCGACCACAAGCTGCCGTGGGGCCTGACGGGCACCATGGACGCCGTCTACACCTACGCGACCAAGTCGCCGTTCATGGTGAACCTCGAGCTCGCCGATCCGACCACGACCGACATCGACGGTCGCGTGATGTACGGCACGCGCAACGCCACCACCGGCGTCCCGACCACGATCGCCAAGCACGGGACCAAGTACGGCGGCACCTCGGGCGGCGGCGTCTACGACCTCACCAACTCGAAGGGTGACTACGCCTACGGCGTGACGGCGGGCTTGGCGAAGCGCTTCGCCGGGTCGTTCGAGGCCAGCGCGTTCTATTCGTACCAGCGCTCGTACTCGGTGGCCGACTTCACCTCGTCGGTCGCCCGGTCGGTGTACCAGAATGGCCGGACTCAGGCGGGGAACCAGCTCGACACCCCGACGGCGCCGTCGGCCTTCGATCGCCCGCACCGCATCACGGCGTCGATGACCTATACGGCCCCGTGGAAGAACTACCCGACCGACATCTCGTTCATCTACATCGGCCAGTCGGGGACGAACTTCGTCTACACCTACTCGGGCGCCAGCAACCGCGGCGACCGCAACGCGGACGGCGTCTCGACCAACGACCCGATCTACATCGCCCCGAGCAGCGCGGAGATGGCGTTCGTGGTGAACGGTGCATTCTCGGCGGCCCAGCAGGCCGCGGCGTACGATGCGCTGCTCAAGGATGAGCCGTGCCTCGCCAAGCAGAAGGGCGAGATCATGGGGCGCAACTCCTGCCGCAATCCCTGGTTCAACCAGCTCGACCTCTCGCTGCGCCAGTCGCTGCCGGGCGTTCGGGGGCAGAAGCTGACGCTCCAGGCCGACATCTACAACTTCCTGAACTTCGTCAACTCGGACTGGGGCCAGTACAGGCAGAACAACCGCTTCCCCCAGGTCTCGCTGCTCAACGTCACCGGCCAGGCGGCCGATGGTCGTCCGACGGTGACGATGGACACGCGCATCGCCGACCGGAGCTTCCGCTATCCGAAGGCGCTCAACACGGTCTCGTACTGGCAGGGTCAGCTCTCCCTGCGGTACGCCTTCTGATCGGGTAGTCGATTCCGCATCACCACAGGCCCCCGGGCGCTTCGGCGTCCGGGGGCTTGTGGCGTTCAGGAAAGATGCGGGTCCGTTGAGGAGCGGTTGATCCCCGCGCCGTTCCGTGGAGCAGTCCTCGCCACGGAGCCCGGATGCCGCTGGTCCACCATCGCTGGAATCCGCAGTGCCCGGCGCGCGAGGCCACCGCGCACCACGCCGTCTGGCTTCGGGCCCGGATTGGCTCGGTGCTGATCGACTGGCCCGGCATCGCCCTCGACGCAGTCGACTGTTCGGCCGACGAGGTCACGCTTGCCGTGCGGGCGCGCGACGAGGCCACCGCGCGGGCATTCGCCCTGGCGGTGGAAGCGGAGCTTGGCCGAGCGATCGCGCGAAGGGGAGGGAGGTTGGGGATGATCGATGATCGATGATCGATCATCGATGGTCGATCATCGATCGCTAGCTTCTCACCTTCCGCAACAACCCCAGCGCCAGCACCAGAAACACCCCGTTCATTGCCCACGCCGCCACGGTCGGATCGACGTAGTCCTTGCCGCCGATCGCCTTCATGATCTGGGTGCCGGTGAGGTAGACCAGGGTGGTGCCGAGGGCGATCGCGAGGCCGAGGGCGGCGCCGGCGCGCGGGTTGGTGACCGCGAGTGGCGCGCCGAAGAGTGCGACGATCAGGCAGGCGAAGGGCAGGGCGAACTTGAGCCGATAGTCGACGGCAAGCATCCCCGGCTTGGTGCCGCTCCGTTCGAGCAGGTCGAGGTAGTCGCGGAATTCGCCGATCCGCATCTCCTCGCCCTTCTTCCCTTCGTCGAGCAGCATCGTCGGCGTCTCGCGCATCGTCTTGAGCCGGAGCGAGGTGAAGCGCACCGTCTCGACGCGCTGGCCGCTGTCGCCCACCTGGTACATCGCGCCCTGGTGGAGCACCCAGAGCTGCCGACGCTTGCTCCAGCGAGCCGAGTCGGCGCTGATGATCCACCCCTCCGGTTGGCCGGGCGCGGCCTGCGGCGGGGTGAGCAGGACGCCGAGCATGACGCCCTCCTTCCGCTGCAGCTCGTGGATCGCGTAGGTCCAGCCGCTGGTCGAGATGAAGGCGAAGTTGTAGCGACCGAGCGCCGACGACGCATTGAGCCGCTCCTGGTGCAGCTCCTTCTGCCGCGACGACGAGGTGGCGGCCGCTTCCTGCAGCGCGAAGTTCGCCGGCACGGCGAGGGTGGCGAGGAGGAGCATCGGCAGGATCAGCCGCCAGAACGACACGCCGCCCGCCTTCACCGCGGTGAGCTCGCTGTAGCGCCCCATCCCGTTCAGCGTGAAGACCGTCGCGAAGAGGACCGCCGCCGGCAGCAGCGTGGTCATCTGGTACGGCAGGAAGTAGAGCTCGCCGAGGAGGATGTCGGGGACCGGCACGCCCTTCCGGGTCAGCGGGCCGAAGCGCTCGGAGAGATTGATCAGCACCGCGACGAGCGGAATGCCGATCGCCGAGAGGAGGAAGGTCCCCAGCCATTGCCGGAGGACGTATCGGTCGAGGGTGCCGAGCAGCTTCACGCCGCCTCCGGTCGACGGCGACGGATCAGCGACTGCACCGCTTCGCCAATGGCCTGCAGGATGCCGCTGGTGCGGGACGTCCCCATCTCGCGGTTGGCCGATGCCACCATCACCAGCCCGAGCAGGGTGAAGATCACCAGTGGCCCGTACATCGCCACGGCGGCCGAGATGTAGCCGACGTTGGCAAGGTTCTCGCCGCCGATCAGCAGGACGTAGAATCCGAGGAAGATCAGCAGCGAGCCGCCGATGACGAGGCCGATGCCGCTGCGTGGATACTTGAGCGCGAGCGCCATCGCCACGAGCACGAAGCCGAAGGCCGAGAGCGGGATCGCGAACTTCTTGTGATACTCGACGGCGAACTCGCGGGTCGTCTTCAGGTTCCGTTCATCCTGGTATCGCGCGCTGTTGACCTCGACGATGTTCGAGGCGAGCCCGGTGACCGGCGCGACTTCGGTCGGTGGCACGAGGAAGTCTTGCGGTGGCGCGGTCACGGTGGCCTGGCCCGCGCCGCTCAGATCCACAAGCGGTGCCGGCGCCCCGTCGACGGTTGCGGCGGCCGTGGGCGGCGTGACGATCGCGGCCGGCGGCACCGTCGCCGTCGTCTCGGCGGGCAGCGTTGCCGGCCGCGTCTTCAGCACCGGGGCGGTCACGGAATCCGCCGGCTTCGGGGGCGTGGAGTCCGGCTTCACCGCTGAGTCCGGCTTCGCCGCCGAGTCCGGCGTGACGCTTCCCGGCGCAGGCTGCCCCGGCAGGCGGTAGATCACGCCGGGAGGAGGCGTGGCCGGCGTGACCACGGTGCCTCCGGGAGCCGGCATGGCTGGCAGCGCAGGGCGGAAGCTGTCGACCGTCTTGGTGGTCTCCGCTGGTGCGGCCGGGGCAGCGGGTGGCAACACCGGCGGCGTGAGCGCCGTGTCGTTCTTCCCCAGAATCAGCCGCTCGAACCACCGCTCCACCGGCTGATATGCGGCGCAGCGGGTCGGCAGCGCCGGCATCTGGCGGATGGCGGGTGGCGGGAGTGCCGGCAACCCGGCCAAGCGGCGCAAGTCCCGGCGGGTGAGCACCTCGCGCTCGCTCTTTCCCTCCTTCCGGTACCAGGCCGCCGAGTCGATCCCCATCAACAGCTCGCAGCCGGTGAGTTCGCGGTCGCTGCGGTCCCACTGGTTCGAGCTGCGGGTCAACTGGTTGGCGACGCCGGGGACACGGACGCGGTTCACCGCGAAGGTCGTCCGCTCCAGCCGCCCCGGTTCGATCGACTTCACTTCGGTCGCCACGCCGTCGTACAGTGTCAGCACCAGGTCGGTGCCGTTCGGCGCCTCGCCCATCACGCCGCGCATCGCCCGGATGACCCGCGACCCCTGATAGGAGGAGAGGTCGTAGATGGTCACGTCCGTCAGCGCCCCGGAGACCGGGTCGATCTCCGCGGCGCGGAGGACGTACTGGTTCGGCAATGGGTTGAGCACCTGCGGACGCAGGGTGAGCGTCGGCAGCTTCTGGACGACGTCCTGTTGCAACGTCGTGAAACGGGCGTTGCTTCGCGGAACGATCTGGTCGAACACCAGAAAGTTGATCATCGAGATGACGCAGGCGGCGATCAGCGCCGGGCGCGCCATCCGCCAGACCGAGACGCCGTTGGCGTACATCGCGACCATCTCGAGATCGGCGGCGAGCTGGCCGTAGGCGTAGAGGGCCGAGGTCAGGACGGACATCGGCAGGGTCAGGGTCAGCAGGGCGGGGAGGGCGAGCAGGATTGCCTCGCCCATGACGGAAAAGGGGAGCCCCTTCCCGCCGAACCGGTCGATCAGGCTGTAGAGTTGGTTCAGCAACAGCATCCCCGTCAACGCCACGACCCCCCACCCGAACGGGGCGGCGAGGGAGCGCAGGATGTGACGCGAGAGGAGGCGCATGCGGATGTCGTGGGCGTGGTTGTGGCGCCCCGCCGGAGGGGCGTAGTTTTCTGGCCGGTCTCCAAGCTAATCGCTCAGTCCCCCCATTCGCGGTGCCACCCACGCCGATCGCGCTGCTTACGCTGCTGGCCCTGCTGCCGATTGCCCTGGCAGCGCAGGAGCCGGCCCCGACCCTCCCCGCCGTCGCCGCGGACACCGTCCGGCAGCCGCTGACCTTTCGCGTGCCGCCGGCCAACGTCCTCGACACGCTGGTGCGCGCCTCGGTGCTGCGGGCGCCCTGGGTGGTGCCCGGCAGCCTGACGCCGTGGTCGATGCGCGCCACCTTCGACTCGACGCTCGCGGCACGGCTCGCGGTTCGGTCGCGCCAGGCGGCCACCGAACGGCTCCTCGCCGCGCTGCAGACGCGTGACAGCACCGGCCGGCTCGCGGACGATCGCGGATTGTTCGGGCTCCGGCGGCAAGTCGCCGACATCACCTTCGACGGGCAGCTGCGCCTCGAAGTGGCCACGTCGCGGCAGCGGAACCTCGCCTGCACGCCATTGCTGCTGAACGACCCGCTGTCGGGATGTCGCGGCGGATTCACGGCGCCGAAGATCGACAACATCCTGAACTTCGAGGCGCGCGGGGCCATCGGCCAGCGCTTCTTCCTCGACTTCAACCTCGACACGCAGGCCGACTACGGCAGCAACAAGAACGTCATCCGCGCCTGGTACCAGGGCCTCCCGGATGAAGTCGTCAAGCGGATCGAGGTCGGCACCACGACCTTCCGGGCGCCGCGGTCGCGCTACCTCACCGCCGGGATTCCGTCGAACAACTTCGGCGTCAACGCCACCTTCGAAGTCGGGCCGCTCGAGTTGCAGGCGATCGCCGCGACCCAGAAGGGGAGCAACGTCGCCGACCGCACCTACACGATCGGCAGCGAGACGGTGCAGCCGCAGGATCGCAAGACGCGCGACCTCGACTTCGAGGGTGGCCGGTTCTTCTGGACCGTCGATCCCCGCACCCTGCCGGGGTGGCCGGCGGTCGACATCCTGAACGTCGACAACTTGACGATCCCCCCGGCCGAACGGCCCGTCGAGCTGCGTGTCTATCAGTACGTCCCCACCACGCTGGGCGAGGGCGGACAGTACGACGGCATCACCGCCACCGCCCTCAATGGCAGCGAGCAGGCGGGACCCTTCCGCTGGAAGCCGCTGGTCGCCGGCAAGGATTTCTGGGCCGATCCCTCGGGGCTCTGGTTCGTGCTCGCGTCGCGCATCGGGCCGAGCGACTTCCTCGCGGTCTCCTATCGCACCGCCAATGGCGGCACCGTCGGTACCTTCCCGTCCGACGACAATCCGGCACGGGGCGACCAGCTGCTGCTGGTGAGCGCGCCCAACCGGACGGTGGCCTCGCCGGTCTTCTTTCACGCCATGCGGCAGATCTATCGCGTCGCCGGTGGCGACCTCGTCCGCAATTCCACCAAGGCGGCCCTGACCGTCTCGCGGTCGGAGCGGCCGATCGGCGGCACCGGGACCTACCTCGCGCTGCTCGGCATGGCGTTCCCGACCGATCAGGCACTGCTCGACACCGACAACCGTCTCTTCCCGCGACTGCGCGATCCCGGCGCGGATCAGGTGATTCGCGACGTCTTCATGGTGTTCCCGAGCGCGCAGCCGTTCGCCGACCCTCGACTCACCACGTCGGAGCGCAATGACTCGCTCTACCGCACCCCCGAGTATCTCCTCTACTCGCAGGGCCCGCCGTCGAAGTTCGAGGTGCGGCTGCAGTACGACGCGCGCGGCGGCGAGGATCGCGGCTCGCTGATGCTCGGGGCGGTGCAGTTGCGCGAGGAGAGTGAGGAGTTGACGGTCGACGGCCGCACCCTCAAGCGCGGCGTCGACTACAGCATCGAGTATCTGACCGGCAAGGTCACCTTCCTCAATCCCGACGCGCTCTTCGGGTCGCGGCAGTCCACCGTGACGGCGCGCTTCGAGGAGCGGGCCTTCTTCGCCGTGGCCCCGACGACCATCGCCGGGCTGACCGCCAAGTGGCAGGTCGGTCGCTTCGGCACCGTGGAGGCCCTGGGCCTCTATCAGGCCGAGGCCACCGCGTACAACCGTCCGCCGCTCGGCTTCGAACCGACCGCCTCGCTGATCGGTGGCGCCGTCGCCGACTTCCGCTTCAGCGTCCCCGCGGTGAGCCGTTTCATGAACCGGCTCACGCGGCGGAACGGCACTGCCCCGTCCGCGCTCTCGCTCACCGCGGAACTCGCCTTCTCGCGGCCCGATCCGAATCGCTCGGGCGAGGCGTTCCTCGAGGAGTTCGAGAACGACGGCGCCCGGCAACTCCTGTTGAACGAGTTGGCGTGGATCCCGGGCTCGCGACCGAAGAGCACCGCCGGCCTCGACGACCTCGGGCTCGGGTCGTCGTTCGACCTTGCCGACGCGGTGCAGGTCGTCTGGCAGAATCTGATTCCCGACGGGAAGAACGGCGCCGTCCAGATCGCGCCGCAGGACATCGATTCGCTGATCGCGACGACCTCGAGCCGCGTGCAAGCGATCGAGACGGTCTTGTACATGACGCTGCACGCCGACACGGCCGGCGGGCAGGTCGACAGGTCGAACAAGTCGCACTGGAGCCAGCCGCGCCGTGACTTCCGGCCGCGCTGGCGGACGCTGACGACGTCGCTCTCGCCCACGGGGCTCGACATCTCGCGCAACGAGGCGCTGGAGTTCTGGGTGTACGAGGGCGAGACCCGCCCGACGCGGACCTCGGGGATGCGACTGGTGCTCGACTTCGGCAACGTGAGCGAGGACGCCGTCTCGATGGCGCCCGAGAGTTTCACCGTCACCGGCAGCGACACCACCTTCGTCGGGCGACAGTACGTCGGCGTGGGCAAGCTCAACACCGAACGCTCACCGTTCGGCTCGTTCAACGCACGCACCGACGACATCGGCATCCTGGGCGACCGCCCCGACACGCTGCGCGGTCCCGGCGGCGAGGTGGTCGAGAAGCTCGCGCTCTGCTCGCAGCGGCTTTCGAGCGACGTCGCCCTCTATCCCTGGGGTGACCTCGGCGCGCGCTGCTCCAACGGCAACGGCGGCCTCGACGGCGAGGACCTCGACGACGACCTCGTCCTCGACGCGCTCGGCGCCAACGACAACGTCTATCGCTTCGTGGTCGATCTGGCGGACCCGAAGTATGCGGTGCGCGACCGAACCGTCGTCGACGCCGCCGGCCGTCCGGCACACTGGACGCTCTACCGGATTCCGCTGCGGACCCCGGATGCCACCATCGGCTCGCCGGACCTGCGGCTCGTGAAGCAGTTGCGGATCGGCTTCATCACGCCACCCGATCAGGGGCTCGCCGATCCGGTGGTGCGCTTCGGGTTGGCGCGGATGCGCCTCACCGGCGCGCCGTGGATCCGTCGCAGCGATCGTCCGGTCGCCAACCTGGCCGGCGCCACCGCCGAGCCGCGGGGCGAAGTGCTGGTCTCGTCCATCTCGACCGAGAACATCGAACTCGGCTACGTCTCGCCGCCGGGCGTGCGCAACGGGCCGAGCACGATCACCGCGAATGCCGGGTCGACGGTGCAGCAGGTCAACGAGAAGTCGCTGCGCATCATTGCCCGTGACCTGCGCCTCGGCGAGCGTGCCGAGGCCTATACGCGCCTGCCGGCCGGCTCGCAGACCTTGCAGGCGTATCGCGAGTTGCGGGTCTGGTTCCGCGGTCGGGGCCCGGGGTGGGAGAATGGCCAGTTGCAGGCCTTCGTGAAGGTCGGCACCGACGCCTCGAACTTCTATCTCTTCCGCGCGCCGGCGCGCACCACGACGTGGGATCCCGAGGCGGTCGTCGATCTCGAGCGGTGGCGGACGCTGCGGGCTGAACTCGAGCAACGCGTCCTCAGCAACGAGGCGCCGAGCGGGGCCGCCGAGTGCGGTGGCGATCCGACGGCCTACGTGATCTGCGACGGGCCGTATCTGGTGCACATCCGCGACCCGCGCGTCTCGCCGCCGAACCTGAGTGCCATCCAGGAGCTGAGCACCGGCTTCTATCGCACGATCGCGGGGACGCCGATCGCCGAGACGGAACTGTGGGTCGATGACATCCGCATTGCCAAGCCGGTGGCGGAGACCGGCGTGGCCGCGGCGCTCGGCGCCCATCTCGAGGCGAGTGATGTGGCGACGGTCGACCTCGCCTACACGCACGTCGACGGCCGTTTCCGCCAGATCGGCCAGACGCCGAGCTATCGCACCGTCGGCGGAATGTCGGCCTTGGCGACGCTGCAGCTCGACCGCTTCCTCCCGCCGAGCTTCGGTCTGGCGATGCCGTTCCAGATCAACCACTCGTCCGGACGCGTCGACCCCCAGCTGCTCACCGGCACCGACATTCCGGGCGCGGCGCTCCAGGGGCTGCGCCGTCCCCGGAACAGCATCACTTCATGGAACCTGAACGTCCGCCGGATGGCGCCCTCCGCGACGTCGCGGACCATGCGCCTCCTGCTCGACCCGCTGGCCTTCTCGGCGGCGCGGACCGGTGCGTCGACCGTGAACGAATTGAGCGACGCCTCGTCGTCGCTCTGGAACGTCTCGCTCGGCTACTTCCTCTCGACCCCGGCGCGCGGTCGGTCGTTGGGCCTCGGCGGGCTGCCACGACGGCTGCCGAAGTGGCTGGCCCAGAGCGAGGCCGTGCAGGGCGTCGCCAACGGCCGGATCGCCCCGTGGCCGACCTCGGTGCGCTTCGGCTCGACGCTGTCGCGCGCGGTGAGCGACTTCACCTCGTACAGCGTCCCGCTTGAGCGGGCCAGCGACACGCTGCTCCGCCCGGTCACCGCGATCCAGCACCTGTGGCGCAACGATGCCGGCATCGGCTGGCAGCCGATCGGCATGCTGTCGGTCAACGGCAATTGGCAGAGCACCCGGGATCTGCGCCACTACGATGACTCCACTTCCCTGGGCCGACTGGCGGGCGCCTCGCGCCGCGAGTTCGCCGGGATGGATGTCGGGGTCGAGCGCGATCGGGTGATTTCCAGCGCGATCAATCTGACGCCGCGATTCACGAGCTGGTTGCGGCCGCGAGTCGGGACCTCCTCCAGTTTCCTGCTCTCGCGCTCGCTGACGTCGCGCAATCCGGTGCGCGTCCTTGGCGACACCGCCGGGGCGTACATCCTTCCGCAGACCGTCAACAACTCGCGTACCATGGAGCTCGGCCTCTCGGTCGATCCATCGATGCTCGCCCGGCGCCTCCTCGGCGACAGCAGTCGCGCCTCGCGCTGGTTCGGGCAGTTGCGTCCCATCGAGTTCTCCCGTCGTCGGACCCGGCAGTCGACCTTCGACCTGGCGACCTTCGATCCTGGCATGGACTACCAGCTCGCGCTCGGCGGCTTCAACGACTTCCTCACCCGCAACGGCACCCGCGCCACCGGCGCGCTGGACGCGCTCGAGATCACGGCCACCAGCACGCTCGATTTCCCGCTGGGCTTGTCGGCCACGCTGCAGTTTGCCCGGTCGGAAAGCGACCGCTATCAGCGGCTGCAGACGGCCGGCTTCCTGGTGACCTCGGCACGCA
The DNA here is from genome assembly GCA_016720805.1 of Gemmatimonadota bacterium. Classification (NCBI taxonomy): domain Bacteria; kingdom Pseudomonadati; phylum Gemmatimonadota; species Gemmatimonadota bacterium. The sequence goes on from JADKJZ010000008.1 coordinate 90,959, forward strand.
CGACCGAGTGGCCGAGCGGGACGTTCACCTTCACGCGCCCGATGTCACGGGGACCGCTGCTGCTGGTCACCGCCAGCACCAACATCCGCAAGCAGACGGCCGACGCGAGGAATCCACTGCTGACCGGGGCTGGCAGCACCCGCATTTATACCTCGTCGACCTCGCTCGACCCCAACATCACGCTGACGTTCCGGGGCAGCCTCGTGGTGGTCGGACGGAGCAGCAACGAGAAGGGCATCACCGAATCGAACGGCAACATCACGCGGCAGACCAACCATCGGCACACCGGACGGGTCGACTGGACCGTGGCGCTGCCGGCGAAGCTGTCGCAGCTGCGCAAGCCGCTGCGCAGTTCACTCACGGTGACGCGCCTCAACAATGTCTCCTGCCTGGCGCGGACCGACGAGGAGTGTACGCCGTACTCCGACATTCGTCAGTGGGAGGTGCGCGGCGGCCTGAGCACCGACATCCGGGGCAGCATCCAGACCGGTCTCAACGTCGGGTGGACGCTCAACGATGTCCGCCACCTCCAGCGCAAGAGTTCGAATCTCGCGCTCTCGCTCTTTTTCAGCATGCCACTTTCTTCTCTGGACTTCCAATGAGACGCAGCTTCCTGCCCGCCGCCATCGTCCTGCTCGCCGGCTGTGCCGACGGCAGCGAGGCGCAGCTGGTGAAGGAGTTCGACGGTGCGGCGGCGCTGACGCGCGTCGAGCAGCAGCTGGCCTTCGGCCCACGCATTCCCGGCACGCCGGGGCACGCGGCGATGGCGGCCTGGCTCGACTCGCTGGCGCGCGCGGGAGCGGACACGGTGGTGGTGCAGCGGTGGTGGCATCGGACGCTCACCGGCGACTCGATCCCGCAGGTCAACGTCATCGCCCGCTTCAACCCGGCGGCGACGGAGCGGATCCTCTACGTGGCCCACTGGGACTCACGGCCGCGGACCGACGGTCCCGGGCAGACGGACACCACGCAGGCGGTGCCCGGTGCCAACGATGGCGGGTCGGGAGTGGCCATCCTGCTCGGCGTCATGGATGCCCTCAAGAAGCTGCGGCCGGCACAGGGCGTCGACCTGCTCTTCGCCGACGGCGAGGATTACGGCCACTTCACCACGCCACTTGGGCCCGATGTACTGATCGGGTCGACCTACTACGCCAAGAACCTGCTGGGGCCGGCGAAGCCGCGCTTCGCCGTCCTCTTCGACATGGTGGGCGACAAGGATCTCCGCCTCCCGATCGAGGGCTTCTCGCAGATCGCTGCCCCGGATGTGGTCGAGCTGGTCTGGGCGACGGCGGAGAAGATGGGGTTCGGCCACATCTTTGTCCGGGAATCCGGGCAGGCGATGACCGATGACCACACCCCGCTTATCGCCGCCGGGATCCGCACCATCGACGTGATCGACTTCACCTACCCGCCCTGGCACACCAAGGACGACACCATCGACAAGCTCTCGGCGGCGAGCCTCGGTGCCGTAGGGAACGTGGCCGTCGGGACGATCCGTCGTGCCGAGGCGGGCGGCAAATAGCGCGTCCTGCCGCCGCGTGCGGCGGTACCGCTCCGCGGCATGCAGGTCCAATGACGGCGCGGGGTACCGGCGAGGCTTGCCAGGTGACCCGCGCCGAACGCCGTTCCCTCCTCACCCTCGGGGTGCTGGCCCTTGGTGGCCATTTTCTCCTCGCCGCCAGGGGGGCCGCTGACGTCGCGCCGGGGGCCGTCACCCTCCTCGACCCGGCCGGCGACGGCGATCCGCTGGCGCATCGCGACAGCGCCGCCGCCCTCGCCGCGCCGCTTGGCGCGACGGAGCGGGTCGACATCGACCGCGCAGGCGTGGCCGAACTGCAGCGGCTACCGGGGGTCGGGCCGGCACTGGCCAAACGGATCGTGGCGGATCGCGAGAGGCGCGGGGCGTTTGGCGGCACGGCCGGGCTCGACCGTGTCGCCGGCGTCGGCCCCGCGATGCTCGCCAAGCTGGCCCCCCACCTCAGCTTCAGTGGCCCGACGGCCGATGCTGGGGGAGTGGTCACTGCCGCGGGATTCGACCCGAATCGCGCGGGAGTGGCAGAATGGGATGCCTTGCCGGGCATCGGCCCGACTCGAGCGAAGGCGATTGTAGCATTTCGCGACAGCGCGGGCCCATTTCGCCGCCTGGACGACCTCCGCCGGGTCCCCGGACTGCCTGCCAGCGTGCTCCGCGGCCTCGCCGCACACCTCCAACTGCCCTGACCGTGATGCCGTTGGCCCGGTGCCGGGGTTCAAGGCATTGCCTTTGCACTTCCGGAGTGGAATGACTGCACCGACGACCTCCAAGACCGCTGGCCGCGACGACGGCCCCCAGGCCGCCGAGCGGCTGGGGGACCTGTTGGTGTCCCAGGGGCTGATCAACAAGGAACAGCTGAACCAGGCGCTCCACGAACAGCGGACCACGCACCAGCGGCTCGGGCTGATCCTCGTGAAGCAGGGGCTGATCCCCGAGCTGGAGCTCACCAAGGTGCTGGCGCGCCAGTACCGGATGCCGGCGGTCGACCTCTCCCATTTCGAGGCCGACCCCCGGGTCCTGCGGTTGATCCCGAGCGACCTGGCGATGAAGCGGATGGTCCTGCCCCTCAAGCGCGAGGGACGCACGCTGACCGTGGCGGTGGCCGACCCCGCCGACCAGGGACTCCTCGAGGACCTGAAGTTCATCACCCGCTTCGACCTCTTTCCGGTCCTGGCCGGCGAGCAGACCCTCAAGACGCTGATCGAGAAGCACTTCGAGACCGGCGACGAGCAGCTGCAGACCATCCTCCGCGAGATGGAGGGGATCGGCGAAGATGTCGAGGTGGTGGCCGACGAAGAGGAGGAAGTCACCACCGCGTTGCAGGCCGCGGTCGACGACGCGCCGGTGGTCAAGCTCATCAACGGCATCCTCACCGATGCCGTCAAGCGCGGCGCCTCGGACATTCACGTCGAGCCGTTCGAGCACGAGATCCGGATCCGGTACCGCATCGACGGCGCGCTGCTCGACGTGATGAAGCCGCCGCTCAAGATGAAGGCGGCGCTCACCAGCCGGATCAAGATTCTCTCCTCGCTGAACATCGCCGAGCGGCGGGTGCCGCAGGACGGCCGGCTCAAGCTGAAGATGGGGACCCGGGTCATCGACTTCCGCGTCTCGACGCTGCCGGTGCTCTTCGGCGAGAAGATCGTGATGCGAATCCTGGACAAGGGGAACCTGACGCTGGACCTGACCAAGTTCGGCTTCGAGCCGAAGGCGGAAAAGGACCTGATGCGGGCGATCCTCAATCCGTACGGGATGGTGCTGGTGACCGGGCCGACCGGCTCGGGCAAGACGACGACGCTCTATTCCGCGCTGCAGCGGATCAACACCGTCGAGACCAACATCATGACGGCGGAGGACCCGGTCGAGTACAATCTCCCGGGGATCAACCAGGTGCAGGTGCGCAGCGAGATCGGGCTGACCTTCGCGGTGGCGCTCCGGGCCTTCCTCCGCCAGGACCCGAACATCGTGATGATCGGCGAAATTCGAGACCTCGAGACCGGCGGCATCGCCATCAAGGCGGCTCTCACCGGCCACCTGGTGCTCTCGACGCTGCACACCAACGACGCGCCGAGCACCATCGTCCGGATGATCGACATGGGGATCGAGGCGTTCAACGTCGCCAGCGCGGTCAACCTGGTGGTGGCGCAGCGCCTGGTGCGACGCATCTGCAGCAAGTGCAAGGCACCGGTGACCTACACCGACGAGGAGTTGCATGCGCTGGACCCCGATCTCGAGGCAATGCGCAAGCTCCAGTTCTTCCGCGGCACCGGCTGCGAGAACTGCAGCGGCAGCGGCTACCGCGGCCGCGCCGGCCTCTATGAAGTGATGGCGATGACGCCGGCCCTGCGCCGGCTGATCCTGGTGGGCGGCTCCACCGCCGAACTGCGCGACCTGGCCGTCTCCGAGGGGATGCTGACGCTCCGGATGGACGGCATGAAGAAGCTCGAACGTGGCGTGACCACGCTGGAAGAAATCGTGAAGGAGACCGCCCAATGACCACCCCCGGCACCACGCAGCCCTCGGCTCCCGCCTCGTCCGGGGCCTCCAGTGCGCTGAACCTCCGTGCGCTGCTCGAGGAGGTCATGACCCGCGACGCCTCCGACCTGCACCTCACGGCCGGCGAGCGCCCGAAGCTGCGCGTCGACGGCGAGATCGTCGACGCCTCGGTCGACCACGTCATGTCGCCGAAGGACACGCTCTCCCTGGCCTACTCGGTGCTGACCGAGGCGCAGAAGAAGCGCTTCGAGCAGGAGGACGAGCTCGACTTCTCCTTCGGCATCCAGAACATGGCGCGCTTCCGCGGCAACGTCTTCAAGCAGCGCGGCTGCGTGTCGATGGTGGTCCGGATGATTCCCTTCTCGGTCAAGACCTTCGACGAGCTCAAGCTGCCGCCGGTGACGGCGAAGCTGGCGGAGCGGCCGCGCGGCCTGGTGCTGGTCACCGGCCCGACCGGCTCCGGCAAGAGCACCACGCTGGCCGCGATGATCGACAAGATCAACAAGGAACGGCGCGGGCACATCATCACGGTCGAAGACCCGATCGAGTTCATCCACAAGCACCAGAAGTGCATCGTCAACCAGCGCGAGGTCGGCACCGACACGCGCTCGTTCGCGTCGGCGCTCAAGTACGCGCTGCGCGAGGACCCGGACGTGATCCTCGTCGGCGAAATGCGCGACCTGGAGACCATCTCCGCCGCGCTGACGATTGCCGAGACGGGCCACCTGGCGCTCGCGACGCTGCACACCAACTCGGCCCCCGAGGCCATCAACCGGATGATCGACGTCTTCCCGAGCAACCAGCAGGCGCAGGTCCGCGCCCAGCTGGCGTTCGTGCTCGAGGGGATCGTGACCCAGACGCTGCTCCCGCGCGCCTCGGGGCGCGGCCGCGTGATGGCCGCCGAGATCATGATCGCGACGCCGGCCATCCGCGCCGTGATCCGCGACGACAAGGTGCACCAGATCTACTCGCTGATGCAGGCGGGGAAGAAGTTCGGCATGCAGACGATGAACGATTCGCTGTACCAGCTCTACATGAGCCGCGAGGTCACCAAGGACGAATGCCTCCGCGTCTCTGCGAACCCGAGCGAGTTCCTGCGCGCCATCGGCGAGACGCCGATGGAAGAGCAGGCCATCGCGGCGATGCGATAACCGGAGATCCCCATGCCCGTCTTTGAATACACCGCGAAGAACGCCACGACCGGCCAGATCATGAAGGGGAGCCTGGACGTCGCCACCCGCGACGACCTGATCGGCCACCTCCGGAAGAACCGGCTGCTGCTCGTCTCGATGCGCGAGGCCCCGAAGGAGATCAAGCTCTCGATGCCCGGGGGCGGGATCGGCACCCGCGACGTCGTGATCTTCACGCGGCAGTTCGCCACGATGATCAACTCCGGCCTGCCGCTGGTGCAGTCGCTGACGATTCTCGCGGCCCAGACCGAGAACCAGAAGCTCAAGGACATCACCCGCGCCGTCGTCTTCGACGTCGAGGCCGGCAACACGCTGGCCGACGCCTTCGCCAAGCACCCGAAGGCGTTCTCGCAGCTGTACGTGAACATGGTCGCCGCCGGCGAGGCGGGCGGCATTCTCGACACCATCCTGCTCCGCCTGGCGACCTTCCTCGAGAAGAACGACAAGCTGATCCGGAAGGTGAAGAGCGCCATGATCTACCCGGGCGTCATTCTCACCGTGGCGGCCGGCGCGATCGCGATCCTGCTGATCTTCGTCATCCCGGTCTTCCAGGAGATGTTCACGTCGGCGGCGATCGAGTTGCCGATGCCGACGCGGATCGTGATCGGCCTCTCGGAATTCCTGCAGGGCTACTGGTGGGCCGTCATCCTGGTGATTGCCGGCCTCGCGGTGGCGTTCAAGAAGTTCTACGAGACCTCCGCCGGCAAGCGCCGGATCGACGGCATCTTCCTGCAGATGCCGGTGCTCGGCGACGTCATCCGGAAGTCGGCGGTGTCGCGCTTCACCCGCACCCTCGGCACGCTGATCTCCTCCGGCGTCTCGATCCTCGACGGCCTCGAAATCACCGCCAAGACCGCCGGCAACACCGTCATCCAGGACGCCATCATGGCGTCGCGCTCCTCGATCGCCGGCGGTGACACGATTGCCGCCCCGCTCGACAAGTCCGGCGTCTTCCCCCCGATGGTGATCTCGATGATCGCCGTCGGCGAACAGACCGGCGGCCTCGACGAAATGCTCACCAAGATCGCCGACTTCTACGACGACGAAGTCGACGTCGCCGTCAGCGGCCTGCTGGCCCTCATGGAACCGGTGATGATCCTCTTCCTCGGCGTGGTCGTCGGCGGCATCATCGTCGCGATGTACCTGCCGATCTTCGGGATGATGCAGGCGGTGCAGTAGGTCGTAAGTCGTAAGTCGCAGGTCGTAGGTCAAGAGTCGTGGGATCTCGGGATGGAC